>JBOGZM010000277.1:0-3717 GCA_050697255.1 Solirubrobacterales bacterium | reverse complement strand
GCGCACACCACTGGGGATCCTGCGCGGCCGGCTGCGGGTCACCGGCGAGGCCTGGGTCCGACGTCCCGCGCTAGGAGGGCCGAGGTGAGCGGCGTGGTCTCCGTGCTGCGCCGGGCCGGGGAACTGCTGGTCGAGCCGGCGCCCATGACGCGGCTGCCGAGTGCGGCGCCACTCGAGGTCGTCGTGACGGCGCTTGCCGCGGGAGCGGGAGCAACCGCTGTCTCACGTGGCCTTGCGATCGCGCTACGGAGACTGCGTCCGGTCGAGCTCACCGGGATCGGCACGTCCGGCGCCGTGGCGGCTGGCCCGGGAACCGCTGTCGTCCGCGACACCGCCCCGGCGGACGCGAGCCTGCTCTGTCACCGGGGCCCGGGCCGGGTGCTGGTCGCGGTGGCGGATGCACGGCGCGAGCCGGCGCTGGCGGCGCTCGTGCTGGAGGTGCTGGCAAAGCGCAACGAGCGTGTCGTGCTGGTCGGCAACCGCGTTCGCGACGTCGACGCGTGGCGCCGGCACGGCGCAATCTGCGTGCCGGAGTCGCGCCTTGGGGCCTGGCTGGTGGATCGGGGGCGGCGTCCACCCGGTGCCATGGGCGCCGCCTTCGACGCGCTCGCCCGGCGGTCAGGGTCGATCGCGGAGCATGGTCCCGACAACGCGACCAGGTAGTGCCACTCGTTCTCGAGCCGGTAACCGCCGCTCGGGATGCGATAGGGGGCCAGCGCGGCCACCTGCAGTGATGTGGATACTGCTTCCGTGCCGGACGCGGACTTTGAGGTGATCCGCCGAGCCTGGGCGGCGGCCAGCAGGAAAGACGAAGACGCTTTTCGCCGAGAGCTTCACGAGGCGATCGAGATCGTGCCCTTCGGCGCTGCGATGGAGGGTAAGTCCTACCGCGGGCCCGATGAAGTCATTCGTTGGTGGCGCGAGGAGGCCCTCGCAAACTGGGAGGTCTTCCAAACGATCCCGGAGGACTTCCGGCGCGGAGGGGGGAAGATCCTCGTGACAGGTCGCTGGCACGCCCGCGGGAAGGGGAGCGGGGTGGAGCTGGAGATGCCGGCCACATGGATCGTGGAGATGCGCCAGGGCAGGATCGTCTCCTGGCGAACGTACACGGACCGCGCTCAGGCCGTGCGGGAAATCGGGCCCGACAGCTGATATGGCGCTCCGTTTGTCAAGTCCCCAACGCCGAGAGCCCGCCGCAAGGCGGGCTCTTTCGTCGGCTGGGCGGGCGGCGGCGCTGGCGAGGTGCGCGACGCGCGGTCAGGCTGATATGCGCGGATCCGTGGGGCCGCAGGACCGGATTTCGTCTCGAGGGCGCGCTCTCTAGGAACGAGCATCGCCGGCGTGCCGGCTGCTCATAGCTGTGTCGCGGATGCCCTCGCGCGAAGGCCAGCCGACCGCCGCCCGCCCAGCCGAGGCGCTTTGTGTTCAGCTCACCGCACGCGCGCCACCGCCCAGCAGAAGCCCGCCAGCTCGCGCGCGACTGCGACCGCGACGATCGTGCGCCGCTTGCCGCGGCGCTCCAGCTGGCGCCAGGTGCGATGCAGGCGCCGCTGGGCCGACCACGAGATCGCGATCGCCTCGGCGGGCTGGTCGGCGTGGCGGCGCTCGAGCTCGCGGCTGCGGCGCGGCTCGGGGCGGTAGTGCCAGGCCGCCTCGACCAACAGCCGCCGCGCATGACGTGACCCAGACTTGGTGATCGAGCCCAGCCGCCGCTGGTTGCCGGTCGCTGACTCCGGGGGCACGAGCCCGAGGAAGCTCATCAGCTGCGCGGGTTTCGCGAACCGCTCGAAGTCGCCCACCTCCGCGCAGAGCCCGACCGCCGAGAGCGTGTCGATCCCGCGCAGGCAGCGCAGGCGCGCGACGGTCGCGGCCCAGGGGGAGTCGGGCAGCAGCCGCTCGATCTCCCGCTCGGCCTCGCGACGGCGGCCAAGCGCGAACTCGACCGCCGCGCGGTAGTCGACGAGCGCCGCCTGGGCGGCCGGCTGGTCGAGCTCGATCCGCGCCAGCCAGTCGCGGTGGCGGGTGCTCCAGGCGTTGCCGTGGAAGCGCAGGCCGTGGCGCAGCAAGAGCTTCGAGAGCCGGTGACGGGTTCGCATCAGGTCCGTGCGGATGTCCTCGCGGGCCCGGATCAGGTCGCGCAGCGCCTCCTCCGCGGGGCCCGGCACCCGCACCGGATGCAGCTTGCCGGCCAGCAGCAGCCGCACGAGGTGCTCGGCGTCGCGGCGGTCGGTCTTGATCCGGTCGGTCGCCCCGCGGGGGATCTTGCCGGGCGCCGCCACGATGCACTCGACGCCGCATGCGAGCAGCTCGCGGGCGAGGCCGTAGCCGGTCGGCCCGGCCTCATAGGTCGCGCGCACCGGAGCCGCAAGCTCCGAGCACAATCTGACCGCCGCTTGGGTTTCGCCCGGCAGTCGGTCAAAGCGGACCTCACCCGTGTCCGCGTCAAGGATTGCCGCGACGACCTTCGCCGCGTGCACGTCAAGACCCACCAGGGTCCTAGCCTTTGCCATGTCGGCGCCCTCCTATGGAGTTGTGGCCTGCGCTGCGGGTGTCGTCCGCGGCGCTACTCACCCCCACGCTTCGTGGCGGGGGTGCCGACCGTTAATTACCGTTCCGGCCGGACGTCAGGCGCCATATGGTCTAGCTGGACCGCCGGAAAACCGCGTCTAACATGAGGGCATGCCCCAGCGCATGGACCTCTTCGACCTGGAGACCCTGCAGCTGCGCCCGGGCGAGGGCCGCCGGCTCGAGTCCGACGTGCAGCTCGACCCGCTGATGCTCGGGGGCGAGCGCTACGCCGTCCCGGGCGGCGGGGTCGCGAGCCGGCTCGACGTGTCACGGACGGTGTCGGGGTATGCGTTGCGCCTGCAGTTCGATGCCCCGATCGAGGGAGCGTGCATGCGGTGCATGGGTCGCGCGACCCAGACCATCAGCGTCGAGGCGCGCGAGGTGGACCAGCCTGGCGAGAGCGACGAGCTGCACAGCCCCTATCTCGACGGGGGAGTGCTCGATATCCGGGCCTGGGCGCGCGATGCGCTCGCGCTCGCGATGCCGGCGCAGGTCGCCTGCAGCGAGGAATGCCGCGGGCTGTGCCCGGAATGCGGGATAAACCTGAACGAGGTCGACCCGGAGCAGCACCGCCACGAGGCCGCCGGCGACCCGCGGTGGGCGAAGCTGCGGGACCTGAAGCTGGGCTGAGCGCCTCCAGGCGCTCCGCTACCATCCCGCGCGATGGCCGTCCCCAAGCAGAAGCAGTCGCATTCGCGCACGAACAAGCGCCGCTCCACGCACAAGGCCGCGCGGCCGACCGTGAACGAGTGCCCTCAGTGCCACTCGCCCCGCCTGCCGCACCGCGTGTGCCCGGAGTGCGGCTACTACGGCGGCCGGCAGGTCGTGACTCCCCGGACCTCCTCGGAGGAGGGGCCGTCGCAAGAGTCGCAGTAGACGCCCAGGGCGCCGACCTCGGCCCGCGTGAGATGGCCGCAGGGATCCGCGACGCGGCCGCCGCCGGCGCGCGCTGCGTGGTGTTCGGCCCGGCCAAGGAGCTCGAGTCCGAGCTCGCGGGCGCACAGGCGGTCGAGGTGGTGGACTCGCCGGTCTGGATCTCGAACTCCGAGGAGCCGGGCGCAGCCGTGCGGGCCAAGCGCGACGCGTCGATCGTGCGCGCTGCCGCCGCCGTGGCGGAGGGGCGCGCGGACGCCCTCGTGACCCCAGGGT
>JBOGZM010000276.1:0-6199 GCA_050697255.1 Solirubrobacterales bacterium | reverse complement strand
GCGCTGGCCGACAGCTCAGCCGCTGCCGACACGGCGGCGGTTGCCGACGCCGCGAAGCTGGCCGACAACGCCTCCAGGCTGGGTGGGAAGTCGGTGGCCGAGTTCATCACCGGCGACACGATGCGCTGGGTCCCGATGTTCACCATCGACGAGGGTACGAAGGAAATCCTGAAGGTGGGCCCGTTCACCCTCACGGCGCGCTGCCAACTCGACGTCACGTTCGATGGCCTGCCCGGCCAGGACGTGGCCGACATCATCATCTCGACCACGCAGCCGAAGTCCGCGTTCGACGGCGACGACCTGCTCGGCAGCCTGGACCCGGGCGACAACATCGACCACCGGCAGTTCACGAGCACCTACGGGCCGCACGGCGTGGCGCGCTTCGAGGCCTCTTCGGACGGCCTTGCGATGGGCGCCGACGGCGTGCTCTACATCAAGGGCTCGTACCTGAGCGCCGGCGTGAACGTCATGGGCCAGACCGGGAAGTGCCGCTACGGCGGTTACATCTTCCTCTAGCCCGGACGCCTCCGTCGCTTCCCGCGGGGCATTCTCGAGCGACGGGGCTGGAAATTCCGCGTTGTCCTGACTTTTCCTCACCCTGTCGGGAAAAGTCAGGACGGTAAGGCAGCAGGTTCTCCCGACACCCGAGGGACGCAAGGCAAGGAGAAGCCGGTCGCGCCCGTTCGTCACGGATCGTTGTGCCTGGGGGCGAAAGGCGTGCGGCCACCCTTTGCACCGTCCTGCCCAAGGGTCGTCCTGCGACCTCGATCCAGGCCGGTTCACTGGACGGGGCGCCCACGACGATCCGCGAAGCGCCCGCCTCGACCCCGTCCGGTGTCGAACCATCTTGGGGTTGGGACGCCCTAGGCCTCGGCTCCGTCCAGACTCCGAGGTCCTGAGGGGCGGCGCGCGCGCCGCCCCTCAGGACTGTCCGGTGTCGGGTGGCAGGAACGGTGTCCGCCCCGGCGAACAACGCGCCCGTGAGGAACCGGGCCCTGCACGACCAGCTCCACGCCTTCGCCTGCGCGGCGTCCGAGCGCCTCGGCGGGCTGCTCGAGAGCGGCGCTGAGATCCCCTACGAGGTCGCCGAGAGTCCCGGCGCCCGGTCCGTCCTCTATCGCTATCGGCCGCTGTCGGACGACTTCGTCCGCGACCGGTTCCCCGAATTGCGAGCCCTGTCCGAGTTCCCCGAGACGCTCGCCGCGCTCGGCGGGATCGAAGGAGTGTCCGCCTATCTGCGCGTGATGGGCATCAGCTACGTGCCGGCCTCCGAGCGCGACCGGGCCGAAGCGGCACTCGAGCGGTTCCTGGTGCGCGTCTGGGATGAGTCGAGCTCCTTCGACCTCGAGGGTGACCGGTTCGAGCGCGCTTACCGGGAGCTCGAAGCGGTCATCTACGAGGACACGGCCGTCAACACGGTGCTTGCGCCTCTGCTGGGCGTGAGCCTGGAGGCGGAGCGCTGGGACATCGGCTCGGGCATCTCTCTCGTGCGCGGCGATCTCTGTCAGGCGCCCGCCCAGGCCGTGTGGGGCTCAGGGCGTCAGGACCATGGGCCCAACATCCTCGCGGTGCTGACCGTCGAGTCGCGCCCGACGGCTCCTCCGCCCCTGACGGAGGCCCGGATCGCGTTCCGCAAGCTGGTCACGGCTGTGCGCCTGCTCAAGCAGGGTGGCGCTGCCCTCTCGTCGGTGGCCTGGTGGCGCACCGATGACGGCCCGTGGCAGGAGGTGCCGCTCGGCACGTCGGGCCGTTCACGCGGTGGTGCGTATCGCCTCGAGGCCGCGGAGCGCGCCGAGCTGGTGGAGCTGTTCGAGCTTGCGCGCAGCCGTCCCGCGCTCGGCGGGGCGCTGCCCTGGGCCCTGGCGCGTTTCGAGCTGGGCTGCGAGCAGCCCGTGGCGCTCGACGGCCTGTCCGACTATCTGCTCGCCATGCGGGCGCTGCTGGACCGCGGCGACCCATCGCCCGAGGGGCTGGCCCGCCGTCTCGGTGCGCTGTGCGCGGAGCCCGTCCACCGGCGCGCCGTCGAGGACAGCGTGGAACAGGCATTCAGGCTCGAGCGACTGGTCATGCGCGGCAGCGTCGACGCCGCGTATCTCGAGTCAATCGGGGTCGGGTCGCCCGACGCGGTCGTGCGTGGCGTGGAGGAGAATCTGCGGGCGCTGCTCCGCGACCTCGTGTGCGGGCATCTCGAGCCGGACCTGGTTGGCATTGCCGAGGGGCTGCTGGCCGCGCGACCTGCAATCACCATGGAACACGACGCGCCCGCGCCCGAGCCGCCGCCGGAGGCAGACTTCGTCGTGCGCAAGCGGGCCGCGCGGCCGGAGCCGGAGGCGCCGACGGAGACACGCCCCCTGTTCGAGTCCACCGACGAGGTGGACACGGAAGAGGCGGTGGCCGTGGGCGGCGTGCGTGAGGTCGAGCCGGAGTCAGAGTCCGAGGAGCGGGACTGGCTGCTCGACGACGACGCCGGCGATTACTCAGCGGCTGTGTAACGGCAGCTGAGCGCCTACCGCTTCGCGATGACGCACACCGCGGTCGCCGCCGTGAGGTCCTGAACCAGGACCGAGTCGACCGTGAAGCCCTGCTCGTGCGTCGAGCGGCCGGCTCTCCTCAAACCCCGCTGCGTTCGAGGATCTCCTTGCGCTCGGCGGTGGAGCCGAACAGGTATTCGTTCACCTGGGCCAGGCCATCGACATCGTGCACGTCCTCGTCGAAGTAGGGCACGCACACGACGCAGTTCTCGTCGAGGCGCTGCATGAGGCGCGTCATGTTCTCGCGGTCGCGTGCCGCCAGCGCCCGATAGCGCTCGAAGTTCTCGTACACCTTCCCGGCCAGCTGGTCCCCATCACCGAGGACATGGCGCAGATCGTCCACCGACAGCTCATCCTTCCGACCACCCGCCGCCTGCCCTTCGGCGGCGGAAATCTCTCGAACAAAGTCCGAATGGACTTTGTTCACGACCACGCCACCGAAGGGCAGGCGCGCCTCCTTCAGGCGCCGCCAGAAGAACACCCCCTCGTCGATCGCCTCGCGCTCCGGCGCGGTGACGAGCAGGAACGTGGTGCCCCGCTGGCCCAGCAGCTCCTTCACCCGCTGGGCGCGCTCGCTGAACCCCTGCGCCATGTCACCGAAGCTCTGGAAGAACTCCGACAGGTCCTGGAGCAGGTCGATGCCGGTGATCCGCTTCAGCACCGAGAACAGCATCCCGCCCGAGCGGCCCACGACCCGCATCCCGAGCCGGCCCGGCTTCAGGAAGAACTGGAGTGAGCGGCCCTCGATGAACCGGGTCATGCGCTCCGGCGCGTCGATGAAGTCGAGCGCGTGGCGGGTGGGCGGCGTGTCGAGCACGAGCAGGTCGTAGCGCGCCTCCTGGTGCAGCTCGTAGAGCTTCTCCATCGCCATGTACTCCTGAGACCCCGCCATCGCGTTGGAGATCTCCTTGTAGATGCGGTTCTGAAGGATGCGGTCGCGCGTCTGCTCGTCGGGCGCGTGGCGCTCGACCAGGTCGTCGAACGTGCGCTTCGCGTCGAGCATCATCGCCCACAGCTCGCCCTTCATCTCCACGCCATGGGCGGTGAAGCGCTCCGGATCGATCATGCGCTCCTCGTTGCCCAGCTCCGGCAGCCCCAACGAGTTGGCGAGCCGCTTTGCCGGGTCGATCGTGAGCACAGCGACCTTCAGTCCCTGGGCCGCCATCCCCATCGCGATCGCGGCCGAGGTGGTCGTCTTGCCGACGCCGCCGGAGCCGGCGCAGATGCAGATCCGCTTGTCCTCGAAGAGATCGCCGAGGTTCACAGCACGCCTTCCCGCGCGGCGCTGCGCGGCGCCTGCGCGGCGCCGCCCGCTTCGATGACGTCGGCCAGCTCGCCCACGGCCTCCATGTCGACCTGCGGGCGGAACAGGAACGGTAGTTCGAGCACGTTCTCACCCGACTCTGCCCGCAGCCGCCGCAGTTGCTCGCGCTGCGCGGTTGCGCGGCGATGCTCGGACAGGGCGGCTCGCACCGCCGCCCGGAGCACCACGGCGCCCTCGCCGTTCGCGGACTGGAGACGCTCGCGCAGCGTGGCGGCCTCCTCGCGCGAGAACAGCTCCGGGTAGAGACCGTTCATGAAGATCCGGTCCAGGCCGAGGCCGAGCTCCTCCCGCAGGTTGCGCCGCAGGTCGAGCGTCTCGTTGACCGGCATCTCCTCCGGCCATGCGACCGCGCACACCGCGGTCAGGTCCGCGTTGGTGATGAATTCGTAGATCGCGTCGGCCTGGCGCTTGACCGGCCCCACGCGGGCGATGTCGCTGAACGTCTTCGGCGTGCGGAGGATCCCGATCCCGTGGCCGGTGGCGGGAGCGTCGACGATCACGAGGTCGTATTTCGCGCCCCGCTTCACCCGCCGGTCCAGCTGCGCCAGCTCCCAGACCTTCCCGATCGTGACCAGCTCACGCAGACCGGGGGTGGCGGCCGCGAAGTAGGTGAAGACCCTGTTCTTGAACATCAGGTCGTAGAGCGGCTTGACCTTGATCTGAAGCTGCAGGTACTCCTCCAGGGCGCGCTGCGGGTCGATCGAGAACGCGAACAGGTCATCGGCGATCTCGGTTTCGTGGTAGCCGACTCCCTTCGTGTGGAACACCGAGGACATCCGCTCCTGCTGCGCGACCTCGCAGATGATCGTGCGCTTGCCACGCCGCGTGGCGACGAGACCCAGCGCGGCGGCGACGGTGGACTTGCCGACGCCGCCCTTGCCGGTCAGGAACACCAGCCGCTTTTCGAGGATCGCGGAAGTCATCTCGCTTGGGGGGAAGGCCGACGCAGGTTAAACCGTGGAAGGAATCATCCACCGTATTGCGAATACCCACGCACGATGGGTTTACTCCAGCGATTCGCGCGACCCGAGTATCGGCTCGGTCGCGAGGGGGAGGGCGAGCCCGCCGACCCGCAGCCGGAGCGTCAGTCCGACGCGCCGGCGACGCGGTCGGCGCCCCCGCCCGTGGGCGAGCCTCTCGCCGTCCCCGCCCAGTCCTCCGTTCAGGAAGGGGGTGACGGCGTGAGCTCCACGAGCCCCTTCGCGCCGGACGTCCACGCCGGTCAGCAGCAGCAGCCCGCCCAGTCCGCGCCGCGTCACGCCAAGGTGATCGCGTTCGCGAATCAGAAGGGGGGGGTGGCGAAGACGACCACGACCCTCAACCTGGCGGTCGCGTTCGCCGAGGCCGGCAACCGCGTGCTGGCGGTCGACCTGGACCCGCAGGGCAATCTCACGATGAGCCAGGGCATCGACCCCGACTCGGTCGAGAAGTCGATGTACGACGTGCTCGTGAACAACGTCCCGATCCGGGATGTGGTGCGCAAGCGCGAGATCGACGTGGCCTGTGCCTCGATCGACCTGGCCGGGGCGGAGATCGCGATGAGCATGAAGATCGGCCGTGAGCGCTCGCTCGAAAAGGCCCTGAAGGTCGTGCTCGACGACTACGACTTCGTGTGCATCGACACACCGCCCTCGCTCGGCCTGCTGACCATCAACGCTCTGACAGCCGCCGACAAAGTTATCGTCCCGGTGCAGTGCGAGTACCTGTCGATGCGAGGCCTGATCCAGCTCCAGAACACCCTCTCGATGATCCGGGAGGAGCTGAACCCGGACGTGGAGATCGAGGGCATCCTGCCGACGCTGGTCGACACCCGCACGGTGCACGCCAAGGAGGCGATCGAGATCCTCGAGGAAAACTTCGGTGAACGCGTGTTCGCCACCCGGATCCGCAAGACAATCCGGTTTGCCGAGGCCCCGGTGAAGGGCACGTCGGTCCTCAAATACGATCCCGAGGGATCCGCCGCGAAGTGCTACAGAGACCTGGCGAAGGAGGTCCTTGAGAATGGCCGGTAAGCGGGCAAGCATGCGCGAAGGACCTCTGGCGGCGCTGTTCCGCCGCACGGACGTCGAGTCCCCGGACGAACAGCGGGAGGAGCAGGGCGCAAAGCCGCGGAGTCGGGAGCCCGAGCCCCGCGAGGACGAGCCGCGCCTCGACTACGCCCAGCAGCCGATCGAGTCCACGCCCGAGCAGCCGCGCACCGTGCCGAGCCCGAAGGAGCGGCTGAGCGCCGCCTTCGCACACGACATCCCGCACGACGTGCTCGAGCGCCCCAGCGGCACCGACCGCGAGTACCGGCCCCGCGACGAGCCGCGCATCAGCCGCGCCAAGGTGCACCAGCCGGTGC
>JBOGZM010000275.1:0-5309 GCA_050697255.1 Solirubrobacterales bacterium | reverse complement strand
AGCCTGAACCATTCCGCGCCTCCCAGCTCGACCAGGCGCTCGAACACGTGGAAGGTCTCGTCGCGCACTCCCCAGCCGCGCGCCTCGTCGATCACCCCGGCGAGCCAGTAGGTGATCAGATCCGGGTCGGGGGAGACATGGAGGCCGAACGCCGCGATGTCGTCGCCGGTGTTGGCCACCACCGCGAGCCGGTCGGGGCCGAGCGCGTCCATCATCCCCCGCGCCAGCTTGGCGCCGCCGGTGCCGCCCGACAACAGGACGATCACGGGGAGTCGAGGCCGGTGATGCGGATGCCCGAGTGCTTGACCTTGTGCCGGGCGTTGACCGAGATCATGAGGGCGGTGAGCTGCTCCAGGATCCGGGCCCGCTCGAGGTCGCCGCAGTCCACGGGGCGCAGCCCGGGGATCCGGCGGATCAAATCGGCCACGTCGTCCTTTGACTTCCGGTCGTCGCCGGCCATCAGCACGTCCTCGTCCATCGCAATCGACGGGTCTGAGAGCGCCGCCGCACTGACGGTGTGGAGGGCCGAGACCACGGTCACCCCGCGCGGCACCATCTCCTCCGCCTGCTGCGCCGCGGACCCCTGCCACACCCCGAGCGTGCGCGTGGCGCGCCCGCCGACCGCCGCCGCCAGCGGCACGGTCGCATCCACCAACACCGTCTGAGGCTGCAATGCCGAGCGCAGGTTGGCGAGGTTCTCCGACTGGACCCGGAACGGCACGGCCAGCACCACCGTGCTGGCGCGTGACGCCGCCTCTTCATTCTGGAGCCCCTCGACCCGCGGGTCGCTCGCGCCCGCTTCCCGCGCGCCGGCGGCGACCCGGGAGGCGGCCTCGGCGGCCCGCTTGGGGTCGCGCGAGCCGATCAGTATCGGCGTGCCCGCGATGGCCCATCTGAGGCTGAGCCCGAAGCCAAGCGCCCCGCTGCCGCCGATCACCGCGACGGTGTGCCGAGCCCTGGCGATGTCCTCGTGGCGTGCCATGGGGCGGGAAGGCTAGAGGAAGCGCGCGGGTCGCTAGGCGGCGACCGGCGCGGGCGCGCGCGGCGTGCGGACCGCCTCGACCACTACCTGGGCATCGTGCTCGGGCACGAAGGTGATCGCGCGCCGGCGGATTCGCTCCGGTCCCGGGCCCACCGCACGGAGCTGCACGGCGCGCAGGATGGCGGGGATCACGATCCTCATCTCGTAGAGCGCGAAGCTGGCGCCCAGGCAGCGCCGGATGCCGCCCCCGAAGGGGATCCACGAGTAGGTGTCGGGGCCGCCGTCGAGGAACCGCTCGGGGCGGAATCGCTCCGGCTCGGGATACACGTCCGGCCGGCGGTGCGTGAGATAGATGTTCGGCGCCACGCGCACGCCGGCGGGCAGCTCGAAGCCGTTCAGCTGCACCGGCGCCGTCAGCACACGGATCACGCCGGGGACGACCGGCCGGATCCGCAGCGTCTCCTTGATGACCGCGTCGAGGTAGCCGTCCTCCTCGCCCCGGTCCAGCTCGGCGGTCAGCCGCTCCAGCTCCGCCGGGTGTCGCAGCAGCATGTCGAACGCCCACGCCAGGGTCGTGGCCGTCGTCTCGTGTCCCGCGACCAGCAGCGTCATGAGCTCGTCCCGCAGCTCCCGGTCCGTCATGGGGCGGCCTTCCTCGTCGTGCGCCTGGAGCAGGATCGACAGCACGTCGTCGCGCTGCTCGATGTCGGTCGCCTGCCGCCGGCGCGCGATCTCGTCGTAGATCTCGGCGTCCGCCGCGGCCCGCAGGCGCAGGAACCGTTTCCACACCGGCCGGCCGATGGTCTTCCGCACCGGCGGGATCGCGATCGCGGCGAGCGCGCGGGTCTGCATGCCGATGTCGAGCATCGCCGCCAGCCGCTGGCTCAGCCGCGCGAGCCGCTCCGCGTCCTCGATGCCGAAGACCGTGCGCATGATGATCTCGAGCGTGATCGCCTGCGTGCGGGGGCGCAGCCCGAACGGCTGCCCCACCGGCCAGCGCTCGATCTCCCGCTCCGCGATCTCCTGCATCAGGGCGCCGTAGCGCTGCATCCGCTCGCCGTGGAAGGAGGGCAGCATCAGCTTGCGCTGCCGCATGTGCTCGGGGCCGTCGAGCAGCAGCACCGAGTTGCGCCCCATCAGCGGCTCCAATGGCGTCGCATTCGCCTCGCCGGCGTGGAAGACGTCCGGGTCGCCCCTGAACACCTGCTTGATCACGTGCGGATCGGCGACGAACACGACCGGCCCGACAACGAACCGCAGCGTGAAGAAGTCGCCGTAACGTTGCGACAGGTGGGTCAGGAACGGGATCGGCCGGGCGATCCACTGCCACATCTGGACCGGGGCGGGGGAACGGGGGCCGGGCGGGAGCGACATCTCGGCCCACAAGCTACTCCGCCGTTAGTCTCCCCGCCATGAGGCTGGAGGGACAGGTGGCGATCGTGACGGGCGGCGCGAGCGGGATCGGAGCGGCGACGTGCCGGCGCCTGGCCGCCGAGGGGGCGCAGGTCGCGGTCTGCGACGTCAACCTCGACGGCGCACGGGAGGTGTGCCGGGAGATCGACGGCCGCGCCTTCGAGATGGACGTCACCAGCCACCACTCGGTCGCGACCGCGGTCGACATGGTGGCGGAGGCGCTCGGCCCGGTGTCGACCCTCGTGAACAACGCCGGGACGGACCAGTTCGGGTTCTTCAAGGACACCTCCGAGGACCTGTGGTTGCGGATCGTCGACATCAACCTGATGGGGGTGCTGCGCGCCACGCACGCCGTGCTGCCCGGGATGATCGAGCAGGGCAGCGGCCGGATCGTGAACGTCGCCTCGGAGGCGGGCCGCGTCGGCTCCAGCGGGTCGGCGGCCTACTCGGCCGCGAAGGGCGGTGTGATCGCGTTCACGAAGACGATCGCCCGCGAGGGCGCGCGCTACGGGGTGCTGTGCAACGCCGTCGCCCCGGGGCCGATCGACACGCCGCTGCTGAACCGGGCGACGGCCGAGCTGGGAGAGCTGGGCGACAAGATCATCCAGACGATGGTCGGCTCGACGGTGCTGCGCCGCCCCGGCGCCCCGGAGGAGGTGGCCGCCACGATCGCGTTCCTGTGCTCGGGCGACGCCTCGTACGTGACGGGCCAGACGCTCGCGGTGAGCGGCGGCCTTGCGATGATCTAGGGATGGTGCTTCCCCAGAGCGTCCGCATCCGCGAAGTGGGCCCGCGGGACGGCTTCCAGAACGAGCCGGAGGTGGTCCCGACCGACGACAAGATCCGGCTCATCGACTGCCTCTCCCAGACCGGGCTGCGGCGCCTCGAGGTGACGTCGTTCGTGCGCCCCGACGTGATCCCACAGCTCGCCGATGCCGAGTACGTGCTGGGCTCCATCGAGCGGAACCCCGACGTTGCCTACTCGGTGCTGATTCCCAACGAACGCGGGCTCGAGCGGGCCCTCGCCCTGACCGACGGAGCCGGTGAGCGGCTGTTCGACGAGGTGAACCTGTTCCTGTCGGCGAGCGAGACGCACAACCAAAAGAACGTGAACCGATCCGTCGAGGAGTCGCTGTCCGGGCTGGAGCGTGTCGTCGCCCGCGCGCGCGACGCCGGGCTGCGCTGCGAGGGGGTGATCTCCGTGTCGTTCGGGTGTCCCTACGAGGGCGAGGTGCCGCTGGAGCGGGTGTTCGAGATCGCGCGCCGCCTCGCCGCGGCTGGCTGCGAGGAGGTCGCGTTCGGGGACACGACCGGCATGGCGAACCCGATGCAGGTGCGCGGTTTCTTCTCACGCGCGTTCGAGGAGCTGCCGGGTGCCGAGCTGACGGCGCACTTCCACAACACGCGCGGACAGGGGCTCGCCAACGTGCTGGCCGCGCTGGAGTCCGGAGTCGAGTCGTTCGAGAGCTCGTTCGGCGAGCTGGGCGGATGTCCCGTGCCGCGCGGGGCGACCGGCAACATTGCGACCGAGGATCTGGTCTCGATGCTGCACGAGATGGGTGTCGAGACCGGCATCGACCTCGAGCGGCTGCTGGGCTGCGCCCGCCGGGCCCAGGAGGTGCTCGGGCGCCCGCTGTCGGCCCACCTGCTGACGGCGGGCCCGATCGACTGGCAGCGCGGCTGAATCCGCCCGGTCGGGCCTAATAGCCGGGCGCCCGGCTGTCGAGAGGTGACCTGTGGCGGTCATCACTCGCCGAGGTGCCGGTTTCTCCCTCCGGGGCACGCGCGCGCTTGCGGTCGCGGTGTTCGTCGTCGCGCTGGGTGCGCTCGGGGTGGCGCGCGAGGGCTCTGATGCATCACAGCTGACACGGCCGGACGCGGAGCGCGCGGCCCTGCAGGACGCGCGGGTGCGAACGGCGCTGGCGGACGGGTTCACCAGGGTGCGGACGATGCCGCTCGACGAGCGCACGGTCCGGGTGAGCTTCTTGGACGGCCCTCGCGCGGTGGCCGAGGCCGCCGTCGGCCCGGACGGCCGGGTGCGGGCCGTGATCACGCACGACGGGCTGCACGCCCGCGTCGGCAGCGACGTGGGCCAGAGCCCTCCGGTGCTGATCGGGCTGGTTGTGCTGTTCCTGGCCGCGACGCTGCGGCTTCCGTTCGCGCGCCGCGACAACCTCGACGCGCTCGCGCTCGCTGCGGTGGTGCTGCCGATCGTGCTGCTTAACGAGCGCTATCTCGAGCGGAGCGTGCTGGCGGCCGGCGTCCTGCTTGCGTATCTGGGCTGGCGCTGCCTGGGAGTGGCGACCGCGCGCGCTGACGGCAAAGTGCCGGGGAGGTGGGTGATGGAGGCGCTGCCGCCGCGAGCGATTGGCATGGTCGCCGGCGGCGCGGCGGTCGGCCTGGCGCTGCTGTCGATCCCGGGGGGGCTGGTGAGCGACGTGGGGTTCGCATCGCTCGCCGGGGCGACGGAGATCCTCGACGGCCGGCTGCCCTACGGCAACCTGCCGTCGGACGGGCTGGTCCACGGCGACACCTATCCGCTGCTCGCCTATCTGGCCTATGTCCCGGCGGCGCTCGTCGGTCCGGTGCGCGACGGCTTCGACGGGCTCGAGGGCGCGCTCTGGGTCGCCACGGCCTTCGCGCTGGTGGCGGCGCTGGCACTCGGGCGGGCCGGCGGCCGGCGCCTTGCGATCGCCTTCCTTGCGTTCCCGCCCGTGATGGTGGCTGCCTCGAGCGGCTCGAACGACGTCGTGGCGGCCGCATTCGTCGCGGGCGCGCTCGCCTGCGCAGCCCGTGCCGGCGCATCGTCCGCCGCGCTCGCGGTCGCGGGCTGGGTGAAGCTCGTCCCGCTCGCCGTGATCCCGCTCTGGGTGGCCCGTTACCGCGACGGCGGTGCCGCGCGCGCCGTTGCAGG
>JBOGZM010000274.1:0-5445 GCA_050697255.1 Solirubrobacterales bacterium | reverse complement strand
AACTCACCCAGCCCGCCGCCGTCGCGGATCGCCACGATCCAGACCCTTGGAGATCGCGGCTCGGCCGCGACCGGGAGTGCGAGCGAGCGGCCCACCACCTCGTCGTGCGCCGGCTCGAACGCCACGGCCCGCCCGGACTCGTTTCGCTCGCTCACCTCGGCGCGGATCTCCTCCAGCGCCCCGGCGGGCAACTCGCGGCGGAAGGTGGCGGACGCCATCTCCGCGCCCTGGGGATCGAGCAGCACGACGGCGCCTCCGATCGCAGCCGACAGCGCCCGCGCGACCTCGCCCAGGCCGCGTTGCTCGAGCACGAGCTGCTCGAGCCGCCGGTGCACCGCGATGCCGCGCTGCAAGACCTCGTACTGCTCGTTCACGAGCCGCCCGAAAGCCTTCTCCGTGATCGCTATGAACGGCATCTCGTAGGGCACCTCGAACAGCGCAAAGCCGTGCCGGTCGGCCTCCTCCACCATCGCCGCGGGGATCGTCTCGTGCTCGAGGCCGACGCCCAGCCCGAGACCGGCGACGTGGTGGTCGACGAGCCGGCGGACGAATGCCCGCTGCTCGTCGGCATCCGTGAGCCGCATGCCGGTGCTCAGCAGCAGCTCGCCGCCCGACATCCAGGGCGTCGGATCGAGCAGCTCGCTGATGTGCACCCAGCGGATCGGGGCCTCGGCCGACTCCTTGCCGGCCGCCAGCGACAACCCCAGCTCGCCGAGCATTCCCTGTACCGTCAGCATCCGATCATCTCCCGCGCCCGCCGGCCTCAGGCCACCATGCGATCGTAGGCCTCGCTCAGCACCGAGCGCAGGACCGCCTCGATCTCTTCGAACTGCTCCTCGCCCGCGACCAGCGGCGGGGCGAGCTGCACCACCGGATCGCCGCGGTCGTCCGCACGGCAGATCAGTCCACGCCTGTAGAGCTCGCCCGACAGGAAGCCGCGGAGCAGGCGCTCGGACTCCTCCTCGTTGAAGCTCTCCTTGGTGTCGCGGTCCTTCACCAACTCGATTGCATGGAAGAAGCCCGCCCCGCGGACATCGCCGACGATCGGCAGGTCGCGCAGGCCGTCGAGCGTCTCGCGGAAGCGCCCCTCGCGCTCGCGCACCTGGCCGCAGAGGTCCTCGCGCTCGAGCACGTCGAGATTCGCGAGCGCCACCGCCGCTGCGATCGGATGGGCGCCGAACGTGAATCCGTGCGCGAACATCCGCTTGCCCTCCATGAACGGCTCCGCGACGCGGTCGGACGCGATCAGGGCGCCCATGGGCGCGTAGGCCGAGGTGAGCCCCTTCGCGGTCGTGATCATGTCTGGCTGATAGCCGTAACGCTCACATCCGAACCAGTGGCCCAGCCGGCCCCACGAGCAGATCACCTCGTCGGAGATCAGCAGCACGCCGTACCGATCGCAGATCTCGCGCACGCGCTCGAAGTAGCCCTCCTGAGGCACGAAGCACCCGCCGGCGTTCTGGACCGGCTCGAGGATCACCGCCGCGACGGTCTCCGGGCCCTCGAACAGGATCCGCTCCTCGATCGCGTCTGCCGCCCACAGCGGATCGCGCCCGGCGGGCCAGCGGTAGCTGTTCGTGTGCGGCACGTGACATCCACCAGGGGTGAGCGGCTCGAACGGCGCCCGGAGCGCGGTGAGGCCGGTTGCGGCCAGGGCGCCGAGCGACGTGCCGTGATAGGCGAGCTCGCGCGCGATCAGCTTCGTGCGCTGCCCGTCGCCCCGCGTCCGGTGCCAGTTCCGCGCGAGCTTCCAGGCCGACTCGACCGCCTCGGAGCCGCCCGACGTGAAGAAGACCCGGTTCAGGTCCCCCGGCGCGAGCGCTGCGATCCGCGCGGCGAGCTGGATCGCCGGCGGGTGCGCGTAGCTCCAGTTCACGTAGAACCCCAGCTCGCGCGCCTGGCGCGCCGCCGCGTCACCGAGCTCGGCGCGACCGTGCCCGGCGTTCACGCAGAAGAGCGCGGAGAGGCCGTCCAGATAGCGGTTGCCCCGCTCGTCGTAGACGTAGCAGCCCTCGCCCCGCACGATGATCGGGACGTCGTGGTCCGCGTAGGCGCCCATGCGCGTGAAGTGCATCCACAGGTGCCGCTTGGCGAGGTCCTGAAGGTCGCTCCCGGTGGCCTCGTGGGGGACAGCCTCGATTCCTACGTTGGTGGCCACGTTCACTCTCCTCGGATCCGAACCCGCTCGCCGATCCGGATAACGATATATCCTGACCGGCGTAGGTACAACCGCCTACCCATTGGCTCATGGGCAAAAGAACTCTTAGGGCGTTGGCCGAAACGGCTAAACCGGCACTCCGGTTTTGGGACTGTTGCCACTTGCAAGGGCCGTCCTTGCTCCCTAGCGTTCAGAATGCGAGATGAGCGTCGCGCCGGAGAGAGAGCACCCCGGACGCCCCAGCGTGGAGCTGGAGCGGGTGACCAAGCGCTTCGGCGATTTCCCGGCCGTGCGCGCGATCGATCTGACGGTCAGGGCGGGCGAGTTCTTCACGCTGCTGGGCCCCAGCGGCTGCGGCAAGACCACGACCCTGCGGATGGTGGCCGGATTCGAGGAGCCCACCGAGGGCCGCATCCTGATCGACGGCGTCGACGTCGAGGGCGTGCCGCCGTTCAAGCGCCCGACGAACACGGTCTTCCAGAGCTATGCGCTGTTCCCGCATCTGAGCGTCGAGGACAACGTCGCCTTCGGCCTGCGCCGCAAGGGAGCGCCCAGGGAGGAGGTGCGCCGCCGGGTCCGCGAGGAGCTGGAGCGGGTCGGGCTCGCCGCCGAGGCCAAGCGCAGGCCGCGGCAGCTGTCCGGTGGCCAGCAGCAGCGGGTGGCTCTTGCGCGCGCGCTGATCAACCAACCCGCCGTGCTCCTGCTCAACGAGCCCCTCGGGGCGCTCGACCTGAAGCTGCGCAAGGGGCTTCAGATCGAGCTGAAGCGCATCCAGCGGGATGTCGGCATCACGTTCGTGTACGTGACGCACGACCAGGAGGAGGCGCTCACGATGTCCGACCGCATCGCGGTCATGCACCACGGCGTGATCGAGCAGCTCGGCCCACCGGAGGAGGTGTACGAGCGTCCGGGCACGGAGTTCGTCGCCGGCTTCATCGGCGTCTCGAACCTGATGCCGGGGTCGGTCGCGTCGGTGAACGGAAGCCAGGTGGACGTGCGCCTCGACAGCGGCCCCACCGTGCGGGCGCCGGGCAACGGCGTCATGGCGGGGGACCGGTGCCACATCGTGGTGCGTCCGGAGAAGCTGCACGCAACGCCGGTCGAGGAGCCGGCCCCCGCCGGCCGGCCGAGCGTGGAGGGCTTCGTGGATTCAGCGGTGTACCTCGGCACCGCCACGCAGATGGTCGTGAAGCTCGCCGGCGACGTGCCGCTCACGGTGCTGGTCCCGAACGCGGACGAGGCGGAGCGGCAGAGGCTCCCCGGCGCGGGCGCGCGGGTGCGGCTGTGGTGGGCGCCGGAGCACATGCACGTCGTGTCGCCACACGGCACCCAGCCGCAGGAGCAACTGCCCGGCGAGGCACGCGAAGCGAATACCGTGGTGGTCGGCGCAGCCGAATAGGTCTTCAGATAGCCGGATTTCAGATAGCCGGATAGGTCTTCAGTTGTGTGAGAGAGGAGAAATCAGTTGAGCAAGTCATCCGATTGGGACATCGAGCGGGCACTCGATGCGATGCAGGCCTCGGGCCTGAGCCGCAGGACGCTGCTGAAGCGCACGGGCGGAGGCGCCCTGAGCCTCGGCGTGATCGGGTTCCTCGCCGCCTGCGGCGACGACGACGGCGGGGGCGGCGCGGGCGAGGCCAAGGTGATCCCCAAGGGCCAGATCTCCGAGACGCTCACCTTCGCCAACTGGCCGCTCTACATCGACGTGGACGGCAAGCGGCACCCGACGCTCGACAAGTTCGAGCGCCGCTACGGCACCAGGGTCAAGTACGTCGAGGAGATCAACGACAACACGGAGTTCTTCGGCAAGGTGCGCCAGCAGTACGCGCAGGGCAACTCCGGTGGGCGAGACCTGCACGTGGTCACCGACTGGCTGTGCAATCGCATGATCCAGCTGGGCTTCGTACAGAAGCTGGACAAGTCCGAGATGCCGAACGTCGTGCGGAACATCGAGGATGCGGTCGCCAGCCCCGACTTCGACCCGAAGCGCGAGCTGTCGGTGCCGTGGCAGTCGGGCCAGGTGCTGATCATCTACCGCAGGGACCGGACCGGGGGAGAGGTGCGCAGCATCAACGACCTGTTCGACCCGAAGTTCAAGGGCAAGGTCACGATGCTGACCGAGATGCGCGACACGGTCGGCTCGGTGCTGCTCGCGAACGGCGTGGAGCCCGAGCAGGCCAGCAAGGACCAGGCGCTGGAGGCGATCGAGAAGGTCGAGAGGGCGTCGCGTGACGGGCAGATTCGCCGCTTCACCGGGAACGAGTACACGCGCGAAATCCTGCGCGGCGACTCCGTCGCGATCCTGGGCTGGTCGGGAGACGCCGTGCAGCTGACGGCGGACAACGAGAACGTCGCCTTCAGCCAGCCGGAGGAGGGGTTCATGATCTTCACCGACAGCATGCAGGTGCCGGTCGGGGCGCCGAATGCGTTCACGGCGCAGAAGATGATGGACTTCGTCTACCGGCCCGAGATCCAGGCGGCGATCACCGAGTACGTCAACTACGTGCCCCCGGTCAAGGGCGCGCGGGAGATCCTGCAGGAGCGCAGCCCCGAGATCGCGGAGAACGAGCTGATCTTCCCGGACCTCTCCGAGGCGCACAACTTCAAGACGTTCTCGGAGGACGAGGAGGCGGAGATCGAGGCGGCGTTCCAGCGCGCGATCGGGGCCTAGGGAAGGCCGGGAGCCGGGCGTGAGCGTCCTCCAGCGGCGGCGGGCGCTGCTGCCGTATCTACTGCTCGCGCCCGGGCTCGCCTGGCTGCTGCTGTTCTTCGTCGTCCCGCTCTACTACATGGCCCGCCAGTCCCTCGAGGAGGGGACGATCTTCACGGGCTTCGAGTTCGCGTGGAACTTCCAGACCTACGCGGACGCGATCTCCAACTACGACGAGCAGCTGGTGCGCTCGTTCCTCTACGCCGGCGCGTCCACGGTGATCGCGTTCGCCATCGGGTTCCCGCTCGCGTACGCGATCGCGTTCCGCGGCGGGCGGTGGAAGAACGCGCTCCTGCTGCTGGTGATCGTGCCGTTCTTCGTCACGTACCTGATCCGCACGCTGTCCTGGCAGACGATCCTGGAGGACGGTGGGATCGTCGTCAGCGTGCTGCAGTCGGTCGGCGTGCTGGCCGACGACGGCCGCCTGCTGGCGACGAACGTGGCCGTGATCGCAGGGATCACCTACAACTTCCTGCCCTTCATGATCCTGCCGGTGTACGCCAGCCTCGAGCGCGTCGATCCCCGCATGCTCGAGGCCGGATACGACCTGTACGGCACGCGGCGGGCGGTGTTCACC
>JBOGZM010000273.1:0-6058 GCA_050697255.1 Solirubrobacterales bacterium | reverse complement strand
AGTCCCTCCACCCCTCTGGATGCAGCTATGTGGCCGAGCATTAAATCAGACGCCGGTGTCGGAAGCAAAATCCGACGTCCGTGCGACTAGGATCCCCGACCGTTGGCCAACCACCGACTCTGGGCCCCCTGGCGGCTCGAATACCTGAAAGCCGAGAAGTCGAGCGACTGCATCTTCTGCTCCAAGCCGGCGCTGGGCGATGACGAGCGCGCCTTCGTCGTGCACCGCGGAAGCAGCTGCTACGTGATCCTGAACGCGTTCCCCTACACGAGCGGGCATGTGATGGTGGCGCCCTACGAGCACCTGCCCGACCTGCGCGACCTCGAGCCCGAGGCAACCGGGGAGATGATGGCGCTGACCCAGCGCTCCCTGGCGGCGATCGAGCGCGTCTACGGCCCGGATGGGTTCAACCTGGGGGTGAACCTGGGCGACGTCGCGGGAGCGGGCTTTGCGGGCCACGTGCACATGCACGTCGTGCCCCGCTGGAAGGGCGACACGAACTTCATGCCGGTCGTGGGCGACACGCGGGTGTTGCCCGAGTCCCTGTCCGACTCGTGGCGCAGGCTGCGCGCCGCCTTCGAGGAGGTCCCCGCGTGACGCGGGTGTCGCCGGAGATCTTCAAGGCCTACGACGTGCGGGGGATCTACCCCGACCAGATCGACGACGACGTCGCCCACCGCATCGGCCGCGGCTTTGCGCGCGTGCTGCGCGACCTCCGCGGAGCAGGCGAGCGGCAGCTGCACGTGGCGGTCGGGCGAGACATGCGGCTCCACTCTCCCGCGCTCGCCGAGGCCTTCTCGCGCGGGCTGGTCGACGAGGGCTGCGCCGTGCTCGACATCGGGATGGTCGGCACCGAGATGGTCTATTACGCGGTCGGCTCGCGTGAGCTGGACGGAGGCGTGTCGGTGACGGCCTCGCACAATCCCAAGCAGTGGGCGGGGTTCAAGCTCGTGCGCGAGGGCGCGCTGCCGCTCTCGGGCGACCGCGGCATCCCGGACGTGCAGCGGGTGGTCGAGGCCGAGGACCTCTCCCCGCCCGGCGGGCAGGGCTCCGTCGACCACGCCGACCTCTACGAGCCCTTTCAGCATCACGTGCTGGGGTTCGTCGAGCCGGAGGTGATCCGTCCCATGGAGGTCGTGGTGGACGGCGGCAACGGGATGGCGGGGCCCATGATCGGGCCGATCATCGACTCCTTCCCGGTCGCCGGGGATCGGCTCTACTTCGAGCCCAACGGAGAGTTCCCCGGCCACGAGCCGAACCCGCTGCTGCCGGAGAACCGCAAGCTCATCATCGACACGGTGCTGGAGCGCGATGCCGAGCTGGGGATCGCGTGGGACGGCGACGCGGACCGCTGCTTCTTCATCGACGACCAGGGCCAGTTCGTGCCGGGCGACTTCCTCACCGCTCTGCTCGCGGAGGCGATCCTGGCCAAGGAGCCTGGCGCGACGATCCTCTATGACGTGCGCGCCAGCCGGGCCGTGCCGGAGACGGTAGAGCGGCTGGGCGGCCGGGCGGTGGTGAACCGGGTCGGCCACGCCTTCTTCAAGGCGCGCATGCGCGAGGAGGGCGCCGCATTCGGCGGCGAGGTCTCAGGCCACTATTACTTCCGCGACTTCTGGAACGCGGACTCGGGCGTGATCCCCGCGCTGCTGGTGCTCGAGCTGCTGTCGGTGCGCGAGCAGACGATGTCCGCGCTGCTTCAGCCCTACCGCGAGCAGTACTTCATCTCGGGCGAGATCAACTCCACCGTCTCAGACCAGGACGCGAAGATGCAGGAGCTGGCGGCGCGCTACTCGGACGGCGAGGTGAGCTGGCTGGACGGAGTCTCGGTGGACTACGAGAGCTGGCACTTCAACGTGCGCCCGTCGAACACCGAGCCACTCCTGCGACTCAACCTCGAGGGATCGACCCAGGAGGAGATGGAGGCCCGCACCGAGGAGGTGCTGGGCGTAATACGTGGGTGAGCTCACCGCCGAGGCCGCGCTGGCGCGCACGGCCGAGGCCGGAATCCACCTGCTGCGAATCCCGACGCCGTTCGCGGTCGGGCGCGTCAACACGTACCTGGTCGAGGACGACCCGCTCACCCTGGTCGACTCGGGCCCGAACTCGGGCCGCGCGCTGGACGAGCTCCAGCACCAGCTCGCAGAGCGCGGCCGATCGATCGACGACATCGAGCTGATCGTCCTGACGCACCAGCACATCGACCACCTGGGCCTCGTGGACATCATCGTCGGGCATTCGGGAGCGGAGGTCGCGGCGATCGACAAGCTGGCCGGCTTCGCGGAGCGCTTTCGCGAGGACTCCGCCCGCGACGACGAGTTCGCCAGCGCCGTGATGATCCGCAACGGCATCCCGGAGGAAATCGTGAACGCCCTCCGCACCGTCTCCTCGGCGTTCCGGGCCTGGGGCGCGAAGGCCAGGGTGACGCGGCCGCTCCGCGACGGGGAAACCTTGGAGCTGCGCGATCGCAAGCTGGAGGTGCTGCACCGGCCCGGCCACTCGCCCTCGGACACGATCTTCTGGGACGCGGACCGCAGGATCCTGATCGGGGCCGACCACCTGATCAAGCACATCTCCTCCAACCCGCTGATCGCGCGGCCGCTTGACGAGGGAGACCCGGACCCGGCGCGCCGCCCGCAGGCCCTCGTGACCTACATGGAGTCGTTGCGCAGGACGCGCGAGCTGCCCGCGGAGATCGTGCTCTCGGGCCACGGGGAGCCGATCACCGACCACGTGGCCCTGATCGACGAGCGGTTCGAGTTCCACGCCCGGCGGGCGGACCGCATCTACGAGCTGATCGCCGAGCGGACCCGCACCGGATACGACCTCGCGCAGGCGCTGTTCGGCGACATCGCCGTGACCCAGGCGTACCTGACGCTGTCCGAGGTGCTGGGGCACGTCGACCTGCTGCTGAACGACGGCCGCGTGCGCGAGGTGGAGCGCGACGGCGTGGCCTGGTTCGAGCCGGTTACTTGAAGGCCGAGCCGTCAGCGAGGTCACGGGACTGAGATGCGGGCGTAGCCCGCTGATGGTCCTGAGTCACGAGTATCGTTCCGCCCTTCGTCGGGGTACCCAAGACGTTAGACGTGAGTCAGACCACGATCCCCAAACCTCCCGAAACGGGGCTCGCGCCGCCCGAGGCGGCGCTGCGCTTCCCGGGCACCAAGCCGCGCATGCTGCTGATCGTCAATCCATGGGCGACCTCCGTGTCGGCCCGCCTCAAGAACCTGGTGGTCTACGCCCTGCGCGGGCGCTACGACATCGAGGCCGTCGAGACCCAGGCCCGCGACCACGCCACGGCCTTGACCCGCGAGGCGGTCGGCGAGGGCTTCGACCTGGTGGTCGCGTTCGGCGGCGACGGCACGCTGAACGAGGTCGTGAACGGCATCGCCGGCTCGGAGGTGCCCGTGTCAGTGCTGCCGGGCGGGTGCACGAACGTCGTCTGCCGGATGCTCGGCATCCCGACCGACGTGGTCGATGCCACCGAGCATCTGCTCCACCTTTCCGACGACCTGCGCCCGCGGCGGATCGACCTGGGGCGCGTGAACGGCCGCTGTTTCGTCTTCTCGAGCGGAGTGGGCATCGACGCCGAGGCGACCGAATGGGTGGACTCGCGCCCGTGGCTGAAGTCGCGCAGCGGCGACCTCGCCTTCACGATCGCGGCCGTGCAGAGCTTCGTGCGCAACTACCGCGCGAAGCCGCCCAGCATGGCCGTGGAAATCGGAGCGGAGCGGGTCGAGGGAGTCAGCGCCATGATCCAGAACTCCGATCCGTTCACTTACTTCGGATCGCGCCCGCTGCGCCTCTGCGAGGACATCTCGATCGACAACGGCGCCCTGTCACTGCTGCTGATGCGGCGTGCCACGACGCTGGACGCCCCCGGCGTGCTGCGGCAGCTCTTTTCCCGTAACGGGCGCCTCGCCTATCACCGCCGCGCACGCAGCTTCACCCAGGTCCAGCAGGCGCGCGTCGTCGCGGTCGGGAGCCGGCCGCTGCCCATCGAGGTGGACGGCGACTACATCGGCACCGCCGAGGAGTTCATCTACGAGGCGGCTCCCGGGGCGCTGCTGGTCGTGGCGTAGAGTCGGTCCGGCAGCTCGCCGAAGCGCGCTATCGCGCCTGACCGGCGCGGCCGGCCACTGCGACAAGTTTGTCGGCCTGGAGCCGAACAATCTGTCGCACGGCGGCGGGTGGTGTGCCGGGATGCACGCGGAGTCTCGCGATTGCGTGGCGCGCGGCGCACAGGCGGCCGCGATTGGGGTGCCGACCCTAGAACGTGCGTCCAGAACCCTCAAAGGAAGGGGTTTGAAAGCCGAAACCTTCCTTGCAACTCCCCCGCGGATGGCCATGGGGGCGGATAGCCGATAACCCGGCGCGCCACGATGGCGCGCCGCTTTCTCGCCAGGACAAGGAGGTCCTCTTGAGCTCGATTGCGGCCGAGCAGCCCCAGCCGCTGCGCACGTTCCGTGCCCGGACAAGCTGGGGCTACGTCGTGGCAGGCGCGTGCCTGCTGACCCTTCTCTGCGTTGCCGCCGTGCAGCCCTTCGCGGGCCCGGCGCCGGCGCAGGACGCCGCGATCGCGGGCCCCGCGCCCGTGACGCCGAAGCTGGCCGCACTCGCACAGAGCGATCCCGGCAGGCGCGTCGAGGTGATCGCCCGGCTGGAGCCGGGCGCGCCCACCGAGGCCGCCCGCTCGCTCGTGCGCGCCGCCGGTGGTCACGCCGGCGAGCCGATCGGGCTCATCAACGGGTTCTCCGCCCGCCTCGATGCTCGCGACGCACAGCGCCTCGCGCTGCAGCCGGGCGTCGTCGCCGTCTCGCTGAACGGCGCCACCAAGCCGCAGGGCGCCGGACTCAAGCCGAACCAGCTCGAGACCTCGTTCAACCAGTCCGTCAAGAGCCCGCGGGTGTGGAAGCACGCCACGGGCGAGGGCGTCGGCGTGGCCGTGATCGACACGGGCGTCGCCGGCGGCCTGGCGGACTTCCGCGGCGCGGATGGCGCCTCCCGCGTGGTGGCCTCTGCCGTCACCCATCCGGACGCGACCACGGCCGAGGACGCATACGGGCACGGCACGCACGTCGCCGGGTTGATCGCGGGTGACTCCAGCCGGCGCGCGGCCGGCGACCCGCTCCGCGGCCGGTACGCCGGCACCGCGCCCGGCGCGCACCTGATCTCGATCAAGGCCAGCGACGACCACGGCGACTCCACGGTGCTGGACGTCATCTACGGCATCGAGTTCGCGGTCGAGCACAGGGACGAGTTCGACATCCGCGTGCTCAACCTGTCGCTCGAGTCGACGGTCGCCGAGTCGTACCGGACCGACCCGCTCGCCGCGGCGGTCGAGGCGGCGTGGTTCAAGGGCATCGTCGTGGTCGCCGCAGCCGGCAACCGGGGCACCGACGCAGACGCGGTCGACTACGCCCCCGGCAACGACCCGTACGTGATCTCGGTCGGCGCCGTCGACGACCAGGGCACGAAGCAGGTCAAGGACGACCTGCGGACCGACTGGTCCAGCCGCGGCACGACCCAGGACGGCCACGCCAAGCCGGAGCTGTACGCGCCCGGCGCCCGCATGGTCTCGAACCTCGCTCCCGACAGCGACTTCGCCTCGATGTGCCCGGACTGCGTGTCCGGCGACGGCCAGTACATCCGCGCGGGCGGCACGTCGATGTCCGCGCCCGTGGTGGCCGGCGTCGTGGCGACGCTGCTCGAGGAGCATCCCTCCTGGACGCCCGACCAGGTCAAGGGCGCGCTCGTGAACAACCTGCGCGGGCTGCCGGGCGGCGGCCACGAGCTCGACGCGTTCGGCGCCTTCACCGCGTCCAAGCGCGAGCTGACCTCGAACGAGGGGCTCGAGCCGAGTGAGATCGTCGACCCGGCCACGGGCGAGGTCGCATGGGACCGCTCGCGCTGGAGCCGCTCGCGCTGGAGTCGGTCCCGCTGGAGCCGGTCGCGGTGGAGCACCGCCACCGGCACGCTGAGCCCCAGCTGGGCGGGCGCCAGCTACGTGTGCGACTGCGAGATGGTCGACCCGGAGACGGGAGAGGTCGACCCCACG
>JBOGZM010000272.1:0-6684 GCA_050697255.1 Solirubrobacterales bacterium | reverse complement strand
CAGCGGCACGCCGCGCCGCACGCCGAAGGTGGTCAGCCGCATCGTGCTCGACGAGATCACGAACGCGCTCAAGAGGTTGAACAGCACCGACTCGCCTGTCGGCGCCTGCCGGTAGCCGCGGCGCGCGACCTCGACGGTGTCGAGCGCAGCGCGGGCCCCCTTCTGGATCACCTCGGGCGCGCTGCCGGCGTCCTCGGCCACCACGCGCCTGCGCCACAGCTTCCCGACCTCTCCGACCGCCACGGCTCCCACGGTGCCGAGGGCGATCACGCCCATCAGCAGGGTGCGCTGTTCGAGGTCGTCGAGCTTTCGCAGGCGGGCGAGCACCGGATCGGCGGAATTGTGCCGGAAAGATCGGCTCAGCCCAGCAGGTCCGCCTCAGGGACCTCGCGCACGACGCGCGCCGGCACGCCCATCACCACCGCGCGCGGCCCCACATCGTGGATCACGACCGCCCCGGCGGCGACGAACGCCTCCTCGCCGATCGTGATCCCGGGGCGCAGAACGGCCCCCGCCCCGACGCGTGCCGCCCGGCCGATGCGCGGTCCCCGCATGGGCTCGTCCGGCCGGTGCCGGCCCATCGTGTCGTCGTTGGTGGTCACCACCCCGGGAGCCACGAACGCGTCCTCCTCGACGACGGCATGGGCGGCCAGATAGCAGTTCGACTGGACTCTCGCGCGAGCGCCGATCTCCACGTCGTTGTCCATCCCGCAGCCGCGGCCGAGCACCGCACCCGCGCCCAGCCGGCAGCGCTCCCGCATCTGCGACTGATCGCCCACGATCGCGCCCTCACCGAGCTCGGCTCCGGCGTACACGACCGCCCCCGCGCACACGACGGCGCCGGCGCCGAGTCGCAACGGCTCCAGCGGCTCTCGGGGCGCGGTTGACCGGGCCCCCAGCCGGGGACGCTTGCCGAGCACCGCGCCGTCCTGAATCTCGCAGCCGTCACCGACGACGGTCCCGCTGTGGATGACGATCCACGCGCCCAGCTCCAGGTCCTCGCCCAGCTCCACGTCGTGACCCAGCATCAGGCCCGGCGCGAGGTCGGACGGATGGACGCAGAGCTTCATCCGCGGGGTCCGACGACCGGCTCGAGCGCCTGTGGCACCCCCCCGGCTTCCAGCGAGCGCTGCAGCGCCTCCAGGACCCGCACCGCGCGCAGGCCGCTGCCCGGCCCCGAGCGCGGCTCGCGCCCGTCGCGCACGCACTCGACGAAGTGCCGGCACTCGATTCGCAACGGCTCCTCGTTGGAGACCCGCGGGCTCATGACGTCGCCCGAGCGCGTGATGTACTCGCCGTAGTTGCGCACCGGCGGGTCGACGCCCTTGTCGTAGATGGTCACCTTGCGCTCCAGCGCCATGTCGTCGAAGGTCGCCATCCGGTCCGATCCGACCACGGTGAAGCGCCGCTCCTTGTGCGGGTCGAGCCACGACAGGTGCATGTGAGCCACGCGTCCGGAGGGAAAGCGCAGGTAGCAGAACACCACGTCCTCGACGCCGTCTCGCACGAACGACTCTCCGTGCGCGAGCGCCTCCACCGGTTCCTCCTCGAACAGGTGCAACAGCACGGACACGTCGTGCGCACCCAAGCTCCACAGCGCGTTCTCGTCGGCGCGCACCTTGCCGAGATTGAGCCGGTTGGAGTAGACGTAGCGGACGTCCCCGAGCTCACCGGAGTCCACCATCTCCTTCAGCTTCGCGACACCGGGGTGGTACTCCAGCAGGTGCCCGACCATCAGGATGCGACCGGCCACCGCGGCTTCGTCCACGACCGCGGCCGCCTCCGCCGCCGACTGGGCGAGGGGCTTCTCGACGAAGCAGTGCTTGCCGGCCCTCAGGACCTCGGTCGCGAGCCGCGCATGAGACGGCACGTCGGTCGCGAGCACGACCGCGTCGAGCTCCGCATCGGCGAGCAGATCGCCCAGATCGGAGGTAAACCGCGTGCCCGGAAAGGCGCCCAGGAGTCGCTCCCGCTTTTCGTCCGAGGAGTCGCAGCACCAGCGCAGCTCGCAGCCCTCGAGGGCCCCGAAGTTGCGGGCCAGGTTCGGCCCCCAATAGCCGAGGCCGACCACGCCCAGCTTGACGCTCACAGCCGCACCAGGTTCGCCGAGTCGATCTCCCGCGTGACCCCCCGGAAGTCGAGCACCAGCCCCGAGTCCGCCACGACCCGGCGGTAGTCGACCCCGCGATGGGCGGTCACGATCACGACCAGGTCCGCCTGTTCGAGCGCCTCGTCGAGCGGCGTGGACCGGAGCCCCGTCTCCGACAGCGACGGGACGTGCGGGTCGTGGTAGGCGAGGTCCGCGCCGCCCTCGCCGAGCAGCTTCAGGATCTTCAGAGCCGGCGACTGGCGGGTATCCGCGACTCCCGGCTTGTAAGACACGCCCAGCAGCACGATCCGGGAGCCGTGCACCGGCTTGCCGTGCGAGTTCAGCGTGCGCTCGATCTTGTCCACGCAGAAGTACGGCATGCTCTGGTTGATCTTTCCCGCCAGCTCGATGAACTCGGTGTAGAAGTCGTACTCGCGGGCCTTCCAGGACAGGTAGAACGGATCGACCGGCAGGCAGTGACCGCCCATGCCGGGACCCGGATCGAACCGCATGAAGCCGAACGGCTTCGTGGCGGCCGCTTCGATCACCTCCCAGATGTCGATCTGCATGCGGTCGCACAGCACCGCGAGCTCGTTCACGAGCGCGATGTTCACCGACCGGAAGATGTTCTCCAGCAGCTTCGACAGCTCGGCCGCCTCGGGCGCGGAGACGAGCAGCACCTCGTCGCAGACGCGCTCGTAGAAGGCGCGCGCCTCGGCGGCGCAGTCCTCCGTCAACCCGCCCACCACCTTGACCGTGTTGCGCAGCGTGAAGTCGGAGCGGCCGGGGTCGACCCGCTCCGGCGAGAACGCCACGTGGAAGTCGCGGCCCGCGGCGAGGCCGGACTCCTCCAACAGGGGCACCAGCCGCTCGCGAGTCGTACCCGGATACGTGGTCGACTCCAGCACGACGAGCTGGCCGCTGCGCAGCACTCGTGACAGCGAGGTGGCCGCGTCGATCATCGGGCCCAGGTCGGGCTGCCGGTTTTCCGTGAGCGGCGTCGGCACGCAGATCACGATCGCGTGCGTGCTCGAGAGGTCATCGTAGTTCGTGGTCGCCCGCAACCGGCCGGCGGCGACCGCGACCGCGAGGTCGCCGGAGGGCACGTCCTCGACGTGACTGGTGCCGGAGTTGATCGCTTCCACGCGCCGGGAGTCCGCGTCCAGCCCGACCACCTCGCTGCCGGCCTCGGCGAAGGCAAGCGCGAGCGGCAGGCCCACATAGCCCAGCCCGACCACTCCGACCCGGTGGCTTTCGGCCGCGTGATCCACTCGCCGGAAGTCTAAAGACGCACGCGGCTCGCCCAGCGCTCGAGCGCCTCGACGACCCTGCGGGCGGCGTGACCGCCCCCGTACAGCTCGGGCCGGGAAGTGGGCGCCACGAAGCCGTTCAGCGCCGCCAGCGCCTGTTGTGCGTCGAGCCCGACCAGGCGGTTCCAGCCCAGCTCGACGGTTTCGGTCCACTCGGTCGTGTCGCGCAGAGTCACGCAGGGCGTGCCCGCCAGGTAGGCCTCCTTCTGCACCCCGCCAGAGTCAGTCACCACAGCGGCGGCGTCCTGGAGCAGGGCCAGGAAGTCGAGATACCCGAGCGGCTGTGTGAGGGTGAGCGAGGGGTGGCGCTCCAGCCGCTCCAGCACGCCGGCGTCGGCCATCCGCTCACGCGTGCGGGGGTGCACCGGGAAGACCGCGGGCAGGGGCAGCGCCAGGAGCACCTCCACCAGCCGCCCCAGCGCACCGGGATCGTCCACGTTGCCGGCCCGGTGCGCCGTGACGAGCAGGTAGCTGCCGGACATCACCCCCAGCCGCGTCAGCGCCTCCGACTTCCTGCTCGCCACCGGCGCCATCGCCAGCGCGACATCAGCCATCACGTCGCCGACCAGCTCCGCACCTTCCGTGATCCCCTCCCGCTCCAGGTTCGCGACCGCCGTTTCGGTCGGGCACAGCAGCAGGTCGGAGAGGTGGTCTGTCAGCACGCGGTTGCGCTCCTCGGGCATCGACCGGTCGAATGCCCGCATCCCCGCCTCGACATGCGCCAGCGGGATGCGCGTCCGCGCGCACGACAGCGCCCCCGCGAGTGTGGTGTTCGTGTCGCCGTAGACAAGCCCGACGTCAGGTGCCACCTCCGCGGCCACCGGCTCAAACGCATGCATGATGCGCCCGATCTGCTCGCCGTCCGGCGCCGAGCCGACCCGCAGCTCATGATCCGGTGCAGGAACTCCGAGCTCGCGGAAGAACACCGCCGAAAGCTCGTCGTCGTAGTGCTGCCCGGAGTGCACGAGCACCTCCTCGTGACCTTCCCGCAGCACTCGCGAGACCGCCGCCGCCTTCACGAACTGCGGCCTGTTTCCAACTAGCGTGAGCACGCGCATTCCCTTAGGATGGCCTACGCAACGGGCAGGAGGGGTCAATGCGAGAATTCGCAGAGGGAACTGTGAAGACGGGCATCAACGTGGCCCGCCACATCTTCCGGTACCTGAGCTACCAGATGGGCCGTTAGGCACGTTTGCGTCGGACATCCCAGCCGCACCTCGCCGCGAGGCTGCAGACCGTAGCTCTCGCGGGCCAGGATTCCTCGCTGCGCGATTGCCGGGCGCGCTGCCGGCGGGCTGCTAATCGGCGAGCAAGGTCGGCCTCCCGGCTATAAAGAGCAGCGAATGACACGCAGGACTACTGCATGAGGCACATCGCCCGCCTCGCGATACGCAGACCGGTGCCTATCCTTATCTTTTGGATGGGCGCTTTTCTTGTGGCGCTCCTCTTCGTCGGGAAGGCCCGCGACAACCTCCACGAGACGCAGCTGGAGATCCCGGGCACCGCCGCCGCGCGCGCGGCCGAGCTGAGCGAGCGGCAGTTCGGCGGCTCGATCGCGATGGCGATCCTGCTCGAGGCCCCCGAGGGGCGCGCCGACCTCGTGCGCCGCGAGGGCTCGAACCTGGTCCGCCGCCTCGAGCGCATCCCCGACGTGGACGTCCTGAGCCCGTTCGCGGTGGGCGGCGATCCACGCCTGCGCGAGCCGCCCAACCAGGCGTTGCTGACGTTGCAGGTGCGAAAACCGAACGAGGAGATCTCGCGGGAGACGATCCCCGCGGTGGAGCGCGTGCTGGACGACGTCCCGCCGCCGCTCGAGGTCGAGGTGTCGGGCCGCGCCCCGCTCGTGCGGGCGCTCAACGAGGCGTCGCTCGACTCGCTCGACAAGGGCGAACGGATCGCGTTTCCGATCCTGATCGTGCTGCTGCTGCTCGTCTTCCGCTCGCCGGTGGCGGCGCTCATCCCGCTTGCCTGCGGGCTGCTGGTGACGCGTATCGGGATGGCGTTGATGGGAGCCCTCAACGAGGCGTTCCAGCTCGACGCGCTGGCGCTCAACATGCTGACGATGATCGGGCTCGCGCTCGGGGTCGACTACTCGTTGCTGATCGTGTCCCGCTTCAGGGAGGAGCTCGCCGCCGGACGCGACGTTGAGAGCGCCGTCGAGGAGGCCGTGCTGCGCGCGGGGCGGACCGTCGTGTTCGCGGGCGCCGCGCTCGCGGTGGGCATGCTGGGGGCGTTCTTCATCGCGCCGGGTGCGTTGCTCGAGTCAGCGACGCTCGGAGTCGTGGTCGCGTGCGTGCTGGCGGTGGTGACCGCGCTGTTCGCGATCCCCGCCGGCCTGGCGGCGCTGGGGACCAACGTGAATCGCTGGCAACTGTGGTCGAGTACAGGGCAGAACCCGTGGGTGCGCCTGTCGGAGCGGGTGTCGCGCAAGCCGCTCGCCGCGGTGCTGCTGACGACGTTCCCGCTGCTGCTGCTCACCGCTCCGGCCCTGGCGCTCGACACCGGCCCGCCGAACGTCGCCAACCTGCCGCCCGACAACGAGTCGCGAAAGAGCTTCGAGGCGTTCCAGCGCGACCGGGGCGCCGGCTGGGCGACGCCGTTCGAGGTCGACGTCCAGACCGAGGGGCCGATCACGACCGAGGAGCGCCTGCGGAGGCTGAAGCGCTTCCAGAACCAGGTCGCGCAGCTGCCGGGGATCGAGGCGGTCCTGGGCCCTGCGTCGCTGCTGGAACGAACCGCCGTGCTGCGCAGCCTGACCCGGCAGATAGCCTCGGGCGGGCGGCAGCTCGTGCGCCTCGAGAGCGGCCTCGAGCGGCTGCTGGCCGCCTCCGGGCGCCTGCACCGTGGCCTCGAGCAGGGCGCCGCCGGAGCCGGTGAGCTGAACGCGGGCCTGGGTCAGGCGACCGCGGGATCAGGCGAGATAGCGCAGGGCACGAGCGCGGCGGTGCCCCAGACGAGAGAGCTGGCGGACGGAGTCTCCCGGACCGGCGCGGGGGCCGAGCGGCTCAACTCGGCGGCGCGGCGCGCCAGCAGGGGCTCTCGCGAGCTGAAGGACGCGGTCGACGAGTTGGCGCGCGTGATCGACAGGCAGGCCGACCAGGCGGAGTCCCGTCTGATCGACCGGGTCAACAACTCCCAGTCAGCGGTCCAGTCCGCGCTTCGAAACCTCGGCAGCGTCGGCCCCGCCGCGGCCGCCGACCCGGCCGTGGCGCGAGCGCGCGCCGACGTGCAGCGAGCCCTCGCGACCCTCGGGCCGCTGAAGGCGAACATCGACGACTACGCGAC
>JBOGZM010000271.1:0-6863 GCA_050697255.1 Solirubrobacterales bacterium | reverse complement strand
GAAGAGGGCGGGCCATTTGGCCCGCCCTCTCGTGAAACGCGTCTCTGTCGAGACCTACCAGGTACCGGAGGCCGTGGCCGAGCAACCGCCCTTGTCGGCGGTACCCGTGCCACAGGTACGGTCCGTGGTTCCGTCCGAGTTCCGAGTCAGCACGAAGCTGGCCTGGTTGGCCCCGTCACGGTCCGAGAAGACCGTGACGACGTAGCTGTTCGCGGTGGAGCTGACGGTCAGACGCGCAGCGGCGTCGTTCAGCGTCGGCTCGATCGAGACCAGAGCCGTCTCGGCGCAGTTCGGGGACGCGTACGAACCGTTGTTGTCGGTCGCACACGTCTCGAATGCTTCGGCAGCCGTCACTGCGACGGACTTCGCCTCGGCGTCGTTACCCTTGCTCCGCTGGTTCAGGAACGAGGGAATGGCGATCGCGGCAAGGATGCCGATGATCAGAATGACGACCAGGAGCTCGATAAGGGTGAACCCCTTCTCGTCCTGGGCGCGCTCGCGGAGATTCCGCAACATGTTGGGACTCCTCCTGATTGGGGGCTGTTGACTTCTGGTCGCCAGGCCCTTCGGCATCTGCTTCCGGGGAACAACTCGCGAGCCCTCGGGCTCACCGCCCTTCAGGCTTGGCGACCGCCTCCTCCGCTTGAGCGCGAACGGGGGCGAACGCCCAGCCTGAACCTGACGCGTTGGTTATCGACCCCCGATCGGGTTTCTTTAGGTTTGAGGGACGACTTGGACATCGGCCCAGATCCAGGAGCGGTCACGGCGCCGGGTTCGTCACGGTTTCGTCGTGCTTTGGGGCCGTGAACGGTGGCCGGACGGGCCCCGCGGAACGGCGAAGCTGCGGGGCCGTCTACACGACCATGCGCATCTCGTGGCCGGTGCGCGGGTCGCGCTCCTGGCCGCCGAGCACCTCGACCTCGGGCTTGCGCTCCGCCCAGCGCAGCGCCGTCCACAGCGCCGCATAGGCGTCGAGGATGTCCTCGATCTGCCGCGAGGAACGCGTGCCGTAGCGACCGAGCGCCTCCTCGAAGTCCGGGAAGTGGTCGGTCACGAGCCGGGCGCGCGCGTGCTGGCCGATCAGCGTGTGCTTTGGCGGCAGCGGGCGGTCCCCGTTCATGCGGTGGAACGACAGCTCCGGATGCGCCTCCAGGAAGCACTCCGGCGCCGACAGCCCGTAGGCGCGCACGAGGTGGTCGACCTCCCTGATCTTCGGGATCAGCGCGGCGCTCTGGGCGCTCACGCCCGGGACGCGCTCGGCGCCCTCCGCGCGGCGGCGCTCCTCGACCAGGTCGCGCACGGTGCGGTAGGTCGTCCCCGCCTCCAGCAGGTAGCGGCCCGGAGGCGCGAACACGGTGCTCCTGCGGTCACCGAGGCGCTCGCGCGCCTCGCGGTCGCAGTCGCGGAAGCCGCCCTCCTCGGTGAGGCCGATCGGGATGTCCATCGCCACCGGCGCGTCCTCGCCGTGCCGGCGCCGGTAACGGTCCAGCTGGCGCACGTCGGTGAAGAGCTTGAGCGCCGTGTGTCGCCGGCGTGCTCGTTTCGGATCGTCGATGCAGAGCGCGGCGATCCACCCGCCGCGGATGCCGTCGGCCCCCACTGCGATCAGCCGGTCCGAAACCCGCCACTTGTTCATGAGACCCTCCTGCGGTTACGTCGGTCGTCACCGGCACCTCGAAGAGCGAGGGTAATCAGGTCGCAGGACGTAACAAGTGGCACACGGCCGGGATCCCGCAGTTTGCGGCCTACTTCGTGGCGATCCTGAGCGCCGCGGCAATCTCGGCCAGCATGCGCTCCTCGCCCTCGCTGACGCGCACCGCGTTGAAGCCCATGAAGCCGCCCTCCTTCGCCGCATCGGCGGCACGCTGGGCGCACTCGAGCAGCCAGGCGCGGAAGGCCTCCGCCCCCTCGGCTGTGGCCTTCCCGGTCACGGTCGCGCTCGCGCGCCCCAGCTCGTCGAGGATCTCCTTGCCCGCCGTCGCGCCGCGCGGCTTGAAGTCGCGCAGCGGGCTCTTGCGCTGCTGAGCGAGCGCGCGCACGTCCCGGGCGATCTCACCGACGAGGTCATCGCGCTCCGCGGACTCCGCCGTCACGAACCTCAGGACCGCGGAAGTCTCCTTCACCACCTCGATCGGTCCGCCGGGATCCGCAAACGTGATCGCCATCCCGGCCACCATCGGGGCGCGCCGCAGTGTCTCCCACTCGCTGTTGCTGAAATCGGCCCTGGTGGACATGTGGACTCCTCGGGGGGTAGGGAGGACGGATCGTGTCACCCTACCCCGCGATGAGCACCGCCACGCCCACCCGTGCTCCGCGCCTCACGGCGGTGCTGCGCGAGGGGGAGCGCGTCACCCCCCTCGAGCTGTTCTTCGACCTGGTCTTCGTGCTGGCGCTGACGCAGTGCACCGCGCTGATGGCCGATCAACCGACGTGGGAGGGTCTCGCCAAGGGGCTCCTGGTCCTCGGTGTGCTGTGGTGGTCCTGGGTCGGCTATGCCTGGCTGACGAGCGTCGTGGACCCCCCGAGGAGGGCGCCGTGCGCCTTGCGATCTTCGCGGCGATGGCGGCGTTCCTCGTGGCGGCGCTGTGCGTGCCCGAGGCCTTCGACTCGCTCGGGCTGCTGTTCGCCTGCGCCTACGGGATCGTGCGCGGCACGGCCGTCGCTTCAGCACTGAGCGGCCGCTCTGCGCGCTGCTGCTCCTGGCATCGGTACCGGCGGCGGTGGAGCTGCCGTCGCTGGCGACGCTCGGCATCCTCGCCGCCGTGCTGGCCCTGCTGATCACGTACGAGGCACGCCGCTTCGCCGAGCTGCGCGAGCGCCTGCGCCACGAGGTGGCGACCGGCGCGGCGGCTTAGCGGATGTTGTCGTACAGCTGGAACAGCGGCAGGTACATCGAGATCACGATGAACCCGACGATTCCACCGACGACCATGATCATGACCGGCTCGAGGATCGACGTCAGGGCCTTGATCACGGCGGCCACCTCGTCCTCGTAGAAATCGGCGACCTTGGCGAGCATCCCGTCGAGGTTTCCGGTCTCCTCGCCGACGCCGACCATGTGCGCGACCATCGAGGGGAACATCTTGCTCTCGCGCAACGGGTGCGCGATCGTGCCGCCGCGCTGAACGGACTTCTTCACGTCGTCCATCGCGCGCTCGAGGTGTGAGTTGCCGGCGGTCTTCGCGGTGATGTCGATCGCCTGCAGGAGGGGCACGCCGGAGTGCACCAGGCCCGAGAACGTGCGGGACCAGCGCGCGAGCGCGATCTTGTGGATCACGTCCCCGATCTTCGCGGGGAACTTCAGCTTGATCGCATCCCACTGGAAGCGGCCCCAGGAGCTGCGCTTCCACTTGCGGAACGTGAAGATCGTGCCGACCGTGATCGCGATCAGCAGGTACCACTGGCCGGTCACGGCATGCGACATCCCGACACTGATCTTGGTGATCGTCGGAAGCTGGCCGTTGAAGTCCTTGAAGACCTCCTCGAACACCGGCACCAGGAACGCCACCAGGGCCAGCAGGACCGTGGCCGCAAACCCGCCGATCATCAGCGGGTAGGCCATCGCCGCCCGGATCTGGCGCCGCAGCGAGTCGCGCTTCTCCATCTGGTCAGCGATCCGCTCCAGCGACTCCTCGAGCATTCCCGCGGTCTCACCGGTGCGGGTCATGGCGATGTAGAGGTCGTCGAAGGTGTCGGGATGCTTCTCGAGCGCGTCGGACATCGAGATACCGGCCTCGATGTCGAGGCGCACCTGGTCCAGGATGCCCTTCAGCTTCTCGTTCTCGGTCGTCTCCTCGAGCACGTGGAAGCACCGCAGGATCGACATGCCCGACGCGACCATCGTCGCGAGCTGGCGTGTCATGACGGTCAGCTCCGCGGGCTTGATGCGCTTGAAGCGCTCGAGCAGGTCGAAGTTGGTGAGTGTGGTCTTCTGCTCGTTGATGTCGAGCACGATCAGGCCGCGCTCGCGCAGCTGATCGGTTACCGACTGCTTCGACTCGGCCTCGAGCTCGCCCCGCGCTGGGACGCCCGCGACGTCAACGGCCTTGAAGGTGAATGTGGCCATCGCTTAGAGCGCCTTTCTCATGCCTGGTGCACGGACTGTCCGGGTCATGCGGCCCGCATGCCGCCGCCGACACCCATCAGCCTGCGAAGCTCCTCCGGTGTGGACGAGCGCTGCTCGGCCAGCTCGCGGGTGATCTTGCCCGCGCGCACGAGCTGCGCCAGCGCGGCGTCCATCGACTGCATGCCCGTCGCGCCGCCGGTCTGGAGCACCGAGTGGATCTGGTGGGTCTTGCCCTCGCGGATCAGATTCCGCACTGCCGGAGTGATCGCCAGCACCTCGCTCGCCGCGACGCGGCCGGAGCCGTCGGCGGTCGGCAGCAGCTGCTGGGTGATGATGCCCTCGAGCGCCACCGACAGCTGCACCCGCACCTGCTGCTGCTGGTGGGGAGGGAACACGTCGATGATGCGGTCGATCGTCTGCGCGGTGTCCTGCGTGTGCAGGGTCGCGAACACGAGGTGGCCGGTCTCGGCCGCGGTCAGCGCGGTCGAGATCGTCTCGAGGTCCCTCATCTCACCCACCAGGATCACGTCCGGATCCTGGCGCAGGGCTGCCTTGAGGCCGAGCTGGAAGGTCTGCGCGTCGTTTCCGATCTCGCGCTGGTTCACCATGCACTTCTTGTGGCGGAGCAGGAACTCGATCGGGTCCTCGATGGTGAGGATGTGCTCGTTGCGCGACTCGTTGATCTCGTCGATCATCGCCGCCAGCGAGGTGGACTTGCCCGACCCCGTGGGCCCGGTGACGAGCACGAACCCGCGCGGTTTCTTCACGAACTCGTGGATTACCGTCGGGAGCCCGAGCTGGTCGACGGACTTGATCTCCGATGGGATCAGCCGGAAGGCCGCGCCCACGGACGCGCGCTGCATGTAGGCGTTGACCCTGAAGCGCCCCATCCGCGGCACGGAGTAGGAGAAATCGACCTGCCAGTCCTCCTCGAGCCGCTTGCGCTGGTCGTTGGAGAGGATGCTGTAGACGACGTCGCGCGTGTCCTTAGAGGTCAGCGGCGAGTAACCATCGAGCGCGCGCAGCTCGCCCCGCACCCTCACCATGGGCGCCGACCCCACGGTCAGGTGCAGGTCCGAGGCGTTCACCTCGACCACTTCCTTCAGCACTGCCGCGAAATCGATGTCCATCTCCCCCCTTTAATCGGCAACCATCGCCGAACCAGTAATTCGGGCAACTTCCTGGATGGAGGTGATTCCCATGCGGACCTTGTCGAGGCCGTCCTCCTGGAGAGTCCGCATGCCCTGCTCGATCGCGATGGCGGCGATCCGGTCCGCCGACGCGCGCTCGATCGCGAGCTCGCGGATCTCCTTGCTGACAGTCATGGCCTCGTACATCCCGACTCGGCCCTTGTAGCCGGAGAACCCACAGCGCTTGCAGCCCTTGGGCTGGTAGGCCTCCATGTCGCCCTCGACGTCGTACTTGCGCAGCGCGTCCGCGCGCAGCAGCACCGCCTCCTTGCAGTGGGAGCAGAGCAGCCGCGCAAGGCGCTGGGACACAACACAGTCGAGCGCCGAGGCGGTCAGGAACGGCTCGATCCCCATCTCGGTGAGGCGCGAGATCGCGGTCGGCGCGTCGTTGGTGTGCAGAGTCGAGAGGACGAGGTGACCGGTGAGGGCGGACTCGATCGCGATCTGCGCCGTCTGCTTGTCCCGGATCTCACCGACCATGATCACGTCGGGATCCGAGCGCACGATCGAGCGCAGGCCCGAGGCGAAGGTGAGGCCGGCCTTCAGGTTCACCTGCACCTGCGTGAGGCCCGGGATCTGGTACTCGACCGGGTCCTCGATCGTGATGATGTTGCGCTCGGGGACATTGATCTGGTTCAGCGCGGCGTAAAGACTTGTCGTCTTGCCGGACCCGGTCGGGCCGGTGACGAAGGTGGCGCCGTAGGAGCGGGTGAAGGAGTCCTGGAACCGCTGCAGCGTGTCGTCCTGCATGCCGAGCCGCTCGAGCCCGATCAGGGCCTGCTCCTTGTCGAGGATGCGCAGCACGACCTTCTCGCCCTTCACCGAGGGCAGCGAGGCCATGCGGATGTCGATCGGGTGGCCCTGGACGTTCAGCCCCACGCGGCCGTCCTGCGGGAGCCGCTTCTCGGCGATGTCGAGGCTCGCCATGATCTTCAGGCGGGACGTGACGCCGGCGACCATCCGGCGCGGGACGGTTGTCGCGTCGTGCAGGATGCCGTCGATCCGGTAGCGGACCCGCATGTCCTTGCCCTCGGGCTCGAAGTGGATGTCGGACGCGCCCTCGTCGATCCCCTTCGCGATCACGCCGTTCACCAGCTTGATGACGGGGGCGTCCCCGGCCGACTCGCGGATCTCGGTCATCTCGCCGCCGGTCTCCTCCTCGTCCTCCTCGATGGCTTCGGCGATCGAGGAGTCGAGCCTGGTCGCGTTCGAGACCGCGGTGTCGATGTCCTCGGCGGACGCGACGGCCGGGCGCACGTCGAGGCCCGTCATGATCGAGATGTCGTCGACGGCGCGCACGTTGGTCGGGTCGGACATCGCGACGAGCAGGGTGTCGTCCCCGACGAAGGCGACCGGGATCGCCCCGTAGCGCTTCGCGGCCTGGCTCGGGATCAGGTTCATCGCGCCGAGGTCGATCTCGAACGCGTTCAGGTCGAGGTGGTCGAGCCCGAACCGCTCGGACGTGGCGCGGGCGAGCTGGTCGCTGGTGATCGTCCCGTTCTGGAGCAGGACCTGCTCGGGGGTCATGCCGCTCGAGCGCGCCTCGGTGACGGCGCTGTCCACCTGCACCTGGCTCGCGAAGCCCATCTCGACGATGTGGTCCGTGA
>JBOGZM010000270.1:0-3844 GCA_050697255.1 Solirubrobacterales bacterium | reverse complement strand
ATCCAGACGTCAGGGGTGGTGCGATGACCCGTTGAGGTCAAGGCGCTTATGCATGACACCGCCGAGCGGGCCGGACGGAGCGGGCGGGCTTTGCGTACACACGTACGCAAGAGCGCACGAAAGGTGGTCCGAGGGCGTGGAACCGAGAGCTAGGCCCGGGCCGGCCGGGCCGCAAGCCCACCCGGCCGGCGGCTGACGACCGCGATCCACACCGCCCCGGCGGCCATCAGCACCAGGCTCTCGACCTGCGGCGTGGTGAGACCCGCGACCGTCGCGTCGTTGCGGCGCACGAACTCCACCAGGAACCGCTCCAGCCCGGACAGCACGAGGTAGGCCGCGAACAGGATGCCGGGCCGGAAGCGATCGCGCCAGCGCCACAAGAGCCAGGCGACCAGTCCCATCGCAAGCGTCTCGTAGACCGGCGTCGGGTGCACCTCCTGCTCGGTCGGGACCGTCCCCTCCGGGTACGACATCGCCCACGGCAGATCCGCGGGCTCACCGTAGTCGCCGTCGCCCGAGAGCTGGCACCCGACCCGGCCGATCGCGTAGCCGAGCGCCAGGCCCGGCGCCGCCAGGTCCAGCAGCCGCAGCCCCCAGAAGCCTCGCCACCGGGCCCACAGGCCGACGGCGATCGCGCCGCCGAGCGCGCCGCCGTACCAGACCAGCCCCGACCCTGAGAAGAGGTTGCCGAGCAGGTCGTCGCCGACCTCGTCCCAGTTCTGCGCCACGTAGTAGACCCGCGCACCGACGAGCCCGCCCACCAGTGCGGCGAAGATCATCTCGTAGGCCCAGTCGCGTGGCCTGCCGAGCTCGTCGAAGCGGCGCGCGACGAGGGCGCCCGCGGCCAGGAAGCCGAGCGCGAACATGATCCCGAACGTCTTCAGCTCGAGGGGGCCGAGTTGGATCTCCGGCTGCATGGCGACCGATTATCACGAGACAGCGCGATACTGGCGGCGATGGGCCCCGACATGCGAGACGTCGTCCGGGCCGGTATCGACGCCTGGAGCGACGGCGACCGGCAGGGCGCGCTGGAGGGTTCGATCCCGACTTCGAGTTCGTCACCTCCGGTATCTATCCGGGACTCGAGCCGGTATATCGAGGCCACGACGGCTTCAGGCGCTTCTGGAGCGACTTCCGGGGGCCGTGGCAGGACATCGCGATCGAGGTGGACCGGATCGCCGAGGGTCAGCCGCCGTTCCTGGCGGTCGTCGGGAGCTTCCATGCCACAGGCCGCGACGGCATCCCCGTCGAGCGGCCCGTCGGGCTGGTGTTCACGACCGGAGCCGGCCTGATCACCCGGATACAGGGCTTCGGCTCCGCTGATGAGGCGTTCGCAGCGGCCGGGCTACCATCGGGCGGCGGCGCCTACAGGTAGCCCATCGGGTCCACCGGGGACCCGTTGACCCGCACCTCGAAGTGGAGGTGGTCGCCGAAGCAGTGGCCGGTGCAGCCGACCGACCCGATCACCTGCCCCTGCTTCACGCTCGCGCCGGAGCCGACTCCGATCGAGGACTGGTGCGCGTAGCAGGTCGCCACGCCGCCGCCGTGCTGGATGCACGTGTACTGGCCGTACCCGCCCATCCAACCCGCCATCGCGACGCTGCCGCTCGCCGCCGCGCGGATCGGCGTGCCGGCCGGCACCGCGATGTCGACGCCGGCGTGGAGCCGGCCCCAGCGCTGTCCGAAGGGGGAGACCACCGGGCCGTTCACGGGCCAGATGTATCCGCCGCCGCCCTGGCGGACCGGGCCGGCGGGAACCGGTCCCGCGCCCTGAAGCTGGTTCGTCACCTGGGCCGACGCCGCCTGGAGCGCGCGCAGGTCGCCCTCGAGCTCGTGGCGGTGCGCGCGCACGTTGCCGAGCGTGCCGGACTTCTGCTTGCGCGCGGCCGCGAGGTCCGCCTCACGCGCCTGGATTGCCGCACGCGTCTCCTCGAGCGCGCGCTGCTTGGCCTCGATCTCCTGCACCGCGACCTCGGCCCGCGCCTTCAGCACGACCAGCAGCAGACGCTTCTGCGCGGACTTGTGCTTCAGGTCGCGGACCTTGTCCACGATCACCGAGTCCTGCGCGCCGATCGCGCTCATGTAGTCCGCGCGCACCAGCAGGTCGTTGAAGCCGTCGGACTCGAGGATCACCGAGAGCATGTCCGGCTGGTCGGCCTTGTAGATCTCGATCAGCCGCGTGGCGAGCACCCCCTGGGCGCGCCGGAGCTTGCGCCGCAGCCGCACGAACCGATCGTGCTCAGCCTGGTAGCGGACGCGCACGCGCTCCAGCTGGGCGCGGCGTGCTTCCAGCGTGTTCGCGACGCGCGCCTCGCGCCTGCGCAGCGACCCGATCTCACGGGACATCGTGCGGATCCGCCGCGACAGCGAGCTGATGTTGCCCGTCAGGACACCCTCCCTGGCACGGGCGCGCTCGATCGACGCCTGCTTCTCCCCGATGCTGGCCTGGATCGCCTGGAGCGAGGCGGCCTGCGAGGGGCGCGGCGCCACCGCCACGAGCGCCAGGGCACAGAGGGCCACGACGACCAGCGCCGCCGCCGGCATCGGGGTGTGCCACTCGTGTGTGTCCACCGGGCTCCTGCCGGAGCCCAAAGGCTTGTGATCGGCCATGTCCTCTTTGCGACGCTTACGGGGTTAGCTGTCGGGCTCGCGCCGAAAGAGGTGGCGCTACGCCGGCGAGGCGCGCGGCGATTAGCCCCGAGGGCGCCCTTGGACGCCCGCTGTGACTGTCGGTTCCCCCGCTTCGCCCTACGAACGGCCGTCCAGACCGCCGCAGGGGGAACTCAGCGGTTCGTGAAGGTTTGTCCCTCCCAGAACGGATTTGCCTGCAAAAGCGGCGGAACATTATCAGCAAGACGCGGACCCCGCAGTTTTCCTGCCCGGCGCGGCAAGCGTGAACGGCGCCTTGCGCGCCCCCTTCTAGACTGCGCGGCGTGGATCTCGGCCTGGCGGGGAAGGTGTGCGTGGTCACCGGCGCGAGCCGCGGCATCGGGCTCGAGACCGCCCGGCAGCTGTGCGCGGAGGGCGCGTCGGTGCTGCTCGTGGCCCGCTCGCGCGAGCGGCTGGAGCATGCCGTGGCCGAATGCGAGGCGGCCGGTGGGCGCGCTGCCGCGCTGGCCTGCGACGTGACCGGGCCCGACGCCGGCGAACGGATGCTCGCCGCCGCGCGGGAGTCGCTCGGCGAGCCCGACGTGCTCGTCAACAACGCCGGCAGCGCCCGGTGGCGGGACCTCGACGACGTGCCGGACGACGACTGGCGCGCCGCGTGGGAGGTGAACGTGATGGCGCCGCATCGCGCGATGCGCACGCTCGTGCCGGGCATGCGCGCCCGCGGGTGGGGTCGCGTCGTCAACGTGTCGAGCACAGCCGGCAAGCGGCCCTCGGCCAACATGCCCGAGTACTCGGTCGCCAAGGCGGCACAGCTGTCCCTCTCGCGGCTGTGGGCGGACCGCTGTGCGCCCGACGGCGTGCTCGTGAACGCCATCTGCCCCGGACCGACGAAATCGGAGCTGTGGGTCGGCGAGGGCGGGCTCGCGGAACAGTCCGCCGCGCTGTCCGGCCTCGCGGGGCCCGTCGAGGCGCTCGAGAAGGCCGGCGCCGGCCGGCCGATCGGACGGCTGGCGGAACCCGAGGAGATCGCGGCGGCGATCGTGTTCCTGTGCTCGGCGCTCGCTTCCTACGTCGCCGGCGCAGCGTGGAGCGTGGACGGCGGCACGGTGCAGGTGATCATCTAGGGGCCACCCCCCGTCGTTTCCCCGGGGTATTCTCGAGCGACGGGGCTGGAAATTCCGCGTCGTCCTGACTTTTCCTCACCCTGCCGGGAAAAGTCAGGACGGTAAGGCAG
>JBOGZM010000269.1:0-6806 GCA_050697255.1 Solirubrobacterales bacterium | reverse complement strand
CCGACCGTGAACGTGCCCGGCGGCGAGTGGCGCACCTTCGGCCACGACGACGCGAACACGCGCCACCAGGACCGTGAGCGGGTGATCTCGCCCGGCGATGCGCCCACGCTGTCGCCGGCGTGGACGTTCTCCACGCTCGACAACCCCGGCGAGGGTGACATCACCGGCACCCCGATCGTGGCCGACGGCTGCGTCTACGTCGCCACCAACCGGGGCTGGGTGTTCGCGCTCAACGCCGACACGGGCAAGCTCGTGTGGAAGGCGCAGGTTCCCTACGGCGGCGGCATCAACAGCTCCGTCGGGGTCGAGGGCGGGCGCGTGTACGTATCCGTGTCGCGGACGTCGGTGGCAACCGGCTGCCCGGCCGACGACCCGTGCGTCGGTCCCTACGTGGTCGCGTTCGATCAGGCGACGGGCGCGCGAGCCTGGGCCACCCCGCCCGTCGACAACCAGCCCGGCTCTGACAGCTACGGCAGCCCCGTGTTCTTCGACGGCGTGCTGCTGACGGGCGTGTCCGGGGGCTCGGCCGAGCTCGGCGACGAGGCCGACCGCTACGCCTTCCAGGGCTCGATGAACTTCCTCGACGCCGCGACCGGGCAGGTGCTGAAGAAGACCTGGACGATCCACCCGCCCGACCAGCCGGCGGACGACTTCGCGGGCGCCGGCATCTGGTCGACGCCGGCGATCGACCGCGAGGCGAAGGTCGCCTACGCAGGCGCCGCCAACCCCTTCCGGCCCCAGGCCGAGCACCCACACTCGAACGCGGTGCTGAAGTTCGACCTCGACCGCCAGAGCGCCACGTTCGGTGAGATCGTCGACTCCTACAAGGGCAACATCGACGAGTACATCCCGGCCTTCTCGACCCTGCCCTGCTTCGACATCCCCGGGAACCCGCCGCCGTACTACCCGCAGGGGATCGGCGCGTGCGGCGACATCGACCTCGACTTCGGCGCCTCGACCAACCTGTTCACGGACGCGTCCGGGCGCAAGCTGGCGGGCGCGGGCCAGAAGTCGGGCGTCTACCACGCCTTCGACGCCGAGACGATGGAGCCGGTGTGGAACCAGGTGGTCGGCCCGCCCGGAGCGCTCGGAGGCATCGTGGGCTCGACCGCGTACGACGGCCAGTCGATCTACGGCCCGATCACCCCGGGCGGGTATCTGTGGTCGATCGCGGCGGCCGGCGGGGCGCACCGCTGGTTCGGCCCGGTCGCCGACGGGGCGCACTGGGGCGAGCCGGTGGCGGTCGCCAACGGCATCGTCTACACGGTCGACCTGACGGGCTTCCTGGACGCCTTTGACGCCCGCACGGGCGCGCTGCTGGCAAAGAAGCCGCTCATGGTGGGCGGCACCAGCACTCCTGCGTCGCTGGCATGGGGCGGGGTCAGCGTGGCCCGCAACACGATCTATGCCGCGGTCGGCATAACCGGGCTCGAGGAGGGGTTCGTGGTCGCCTTCCGGCGCGGGAACCTGGCCGACGCGCGCGACGACGCCGAGCAGACGTTGACCGACCTCGGCGGTGGCGGCGGAGGCGACCCCGGGCCGGCGCCGGCCGCCGGCACCGCGATCGTGGCCGGCCCCGGCGCGGCCTCGACCACCTACGCGACCCCGGTGATGGTGACCCAGGTCGGCGGGCCGGTGTCGTTCACGAACGCCGACCTGCCCCAGCACGACGTGGTGTCCGAGGAGCTGGCGCCCGACGGGCAGCCCCTGTTCCGCAGCCGCCTCAGCGGCATCGGGGAGGTCGTGCCGGTGGAAGGGCTCGACCGGGTGCAGTCCGGGCGCCAGTACGGCTTCTACTGCAGCATCCACCCCGGGATGCGCGGGACTCTGCTCGTGCGCTGAGCGGGCGCGGCGGGTTACCTGAACACGCGCAGCGGCGTGCAGGTGGCGAGCCGGTCGAAGTCCGCATCGGCGTGCAGCAGCGAAGAGCCGGTTCGCACGCACGGTGCCGCGATCAGGAAGTCGATCGTCTTGTCGACCGTCACACCGGCGCGGCGAGCAGTCCGATAGAGCTGTGCCGAGAGGGAGAGGTCGTCCAGTGACTCGAGCTGCAGGATCGGGAACGCGAGGACGGGCGCCTGCACCTCGAGGCGACGGTGACCGTGAACGGCGAGGAGGTCACGCGCAGCGACGCCGCCAGGCAGCACTTCTCGTGGCCACAGATCGTCGAGCAGGGGGCGCGCGACACGGTCCTCCGCCCCGGCGACGTGCTCGGCTCGGGCACGCTCGCCCGCGGATGCCTGCTGGAGCTGGGGCCGCTCGAGGGCGAGCGCTGGCTCGAGCCGGGCGACATCGTCGCGCTCGACGCGCCCGACATCGGGATGCTCGCGAACCCGGTCGCCTAGCGCAAAGCGCTTGACGTAGCCCTCCAGCGAAGCCGACGGACCTCGAGTGGGCGACCTGGGACGAGGACGAGGAGTAGGCACCCGTTGCTACCTTGCCTTCGGTCGTCTGACCGGTCACGGAGGAAACGGATGATTCGCACCCATATCTGGAGGCTCGTGGCGCTGGTCACCTGCGTGTGCTGCTACGCGCTGCCCGCCTCCAGCGCCTCTGCCGCACACGTGCAGTGCGGCGACGTGATCACGCAGGACACGACGCTCGACAGCGACCTGGCGTGTGCGGCCGACGGGCTCACGGTCGCGGCGCCGGACGTGACCGTGGACCTTGCGCACCACACGATCGAGGGCCCGGGAAGCGCCGGCCGGGGCGTGATCGCCTGGGCCGGAGACCGCGTCCAGATCCGCAACGGCACGATCCGCGGGTTCGCGGCGGGCGTCGACACCGACGGCGCCCGGGGGACGGCGGTCCGCGACATGGTCCTCGAGCAAAACGGCGCCGGCCTTCACTGCGCCTACGCGCCCGAATGCCGGATCGAGGACAGCACCGTTCGCCACAACGGCGTCGGCATCGCGGTCGGCTCGGCGGACGGAGGATCGCTCCAGCCCACGATCGTGCGCCGCAACCGCATCCGCGAGAACGGACTGGGACTGGCCGTGACGGGCGAGCGCGCGATCGTCACGGACAACCGCATCGAGGGCAACCGGACGGACGGAATCCGAAACGACTACGGCTACCCGGTAGACATCCTGCGGAACGTCATCTCGCGCAACGGCGCCGAGGGAGTCCAGATCGAGTACATCGCCGAGGCCACGGTCGCGCAGAACCGGATCGCCGCCAACGGCGGGAATGGCGTCGCCGTGTTCGGAAGCGGCGGCCAGTTCGGCGACACCGTTGCGGACGTGCACGGGAACCGCATCCTCGGCAACGGCCGGGACGGCGTGCTGGTCCAGGGCCAGGGAGTCGTCGCGGCGATCGAGCGCAACCGTGCCGACCGCAACGGCGACGATGGCATCGAGACCGATGCCGACCCGGCATCCGAGCAGTGCTGCTTCGACGTGGTCGTGGGCGGCAACAAGGCTTTCTTCAACGCCGACCTGGGAATCGAGGCGGGGGCCGAGACGACCGACGGAGGCGGCAACCGAGCCCGGCACAACGGCAATCCGGCTCAATGCGTCGGGGTCAGCTGCAGCTAGGGCGTCGAGGCACGCGCGCCACCCACCTTCAAGGATCAGCTCCCTCAGTCGATCAAACCGTGAGGGCCTCTCACGGGACGGCCAAGACAGCTGCCAAGCGCATGAAGGGAATCGTCTTCAACCTCCTCGAGGAAACCGTGTCGCACGACTACGGCGAGGACGTCTGGGATCAGCTGCTCGAGGCCGCGCAGCTCGGCGGCGCCTACACCTCGCTGGGGAGCTACTCCGACGACGATCTGATGCGGCTCGTCGCGGCGGCCTCGTCCGCCCTGGACACGCCGCCAGACGAGATCGTGCGCTGGTTCGGCCGCAGCGCGCTGCCGCTGTTCGCGGACAGGTATCCCCAGTTCTTCGAGCCGCATACGTCGACCCGGTCGTTCGTCCTCACCCTCAACCAGGTCATCCACCCCGAGGTTCGAAAGCTCTATCCGGGCGCGGACGTGCCCGTATTCGACTTCGACACGTCGTCGGACGAAGTGCTCGTGATGGGCTACGCGTCTCCTCGCAAGATGTGCGCATTCGCCGAGGGGCTGATCGAGGGGGCGGCATCCCACTACGGCGAGCAGGCGCTGATCCAGCAGCCGAAGTGCATGGTTCGCGGAGACGAGAAGTGTGTCCTGGAGATCTCGTTTTCTAGCTAGGTCGCTGCGAATCGGCGGGGGATCGCGGTCTCCGGAAGATGAGCTGAGACGCGCACGGCAGCGACTCGAACGCGAGCGTGCCGCGCGCAGGGAGGCTGAGCACATCTCGGAGACGGTCACCCGCCGCCTCTACGAGAAGCAGGCGGCGCTCGAGCTGCTCGAGACCGTCGCGACCGCCTCGAACGAGGCTGCGACCGTCGACGAGGCGATGAAGGTCGCTGTCGACGCAGTCTGCGCGCACACCGGCTGGCCCGTCGGACACGCATATCTGGTCGAAGGAGATTCGGCTCCGGCGGCCCTCGCGCCGACGAGAACCTGGCATCTCGACGACGCCGGCCGGTTCGAGGCGTTTCGAAGGGAGACGGAAGCCACGTGCTTTCCACCCGGGGTCGGACTGCCCGGGCGAGTGCTCGAGGCAGGGACCCCTGCCTGGATCACCGATGTCACCGATGATCCGAATTTCCCGAGGGCAGGAGCGGCTGCGGAGGGCGCGCTCAAGGCCGCTTTCGCATTCCCGGTGCTCATATCCGGAGAAGTCGTGGCCGTGCTCGAGTTCTTCGCGCCGGAGGCGGCTGAGCCGGACGAGCAGCTGCTCGAGCTGATGGCCCACATCGGAACCCAGCTCGGAAGAGTGATGGAGCGAGAGCGGGCCCGGGCGCAGCTTGCCCACCAGGCGCTCCATGACCAGCTCACGGGTCTTCCGAACAGGCGCGCGCTCATCGCCGACCTGGAGCATGGGCTCCCCGGCGCCAGCAAGGAGCGCCAGCTGCTGATCCTGCTGTACGACCTCGACGGCTTCAAGGCCTACAACGACACCTTCGGCCACGCCGCCGGGGATGCGCTCCTCACCCGGCTCGGCCAGCACCTCACAACCGCACTGGAAGGCCGCGGGACCCCATACAGGATGGGAGGAGACGAATTCTGCGTGCTCGCTTCGCTCGACTCCAACAACCCGGAGTCGCTCGCGCTGGAGGCCGCAGCGGCGCTGGCCGAGCATGGGGAAGGCTTCAGCGTGACGGCCTCATACGGGTCCGTCCTGGTGCCCACAGAGGCGAACAGCTCCACCGAGGCGCTCCGCATCGCGGACCAGCGCATGTATGCACGAAAGAGCATCGGGAGCCGGGCGTCCGCCGGGCGGCAGAGCACGGACGTGTTGCTGAAGGTGCTCTCCGAGCGGAGCCCCGACCTCGGAATCCACCTCGACGAGGTCACCGAGCTCTGCCAGGCGGTGGCCGCGAAGCTGGAGCTTCCGGACGAGGAGGTCGCTCCCCTGCTCCAGGCCGCGTCGCTGCACGATGTCGGCAAGGCTGCGATTCCCGACGAGATCCTCAACAAGCCCGGCCCGCTCGACGCCGACGAGTGGGCGTTCATGCGCCGTCACACGCTGATCGGTCAGCGGATACTGAGCGCGGCTCCCGCACTGACCCGAGCAGCGCTGTTCGTGCGCTCGAGCCATGAGCGGTTCGACGGCCAGGGTTATCCGGACAAGCTTGGGGGCGAGGACATACCACTCGGGGCGCGCGTGATCGGCGTCTGCGACGCCTACGGCGCGATGAGATCGATCCGGCCCTACCGCGCGCCCATGAGCACGGAAGGGGCGGTTGCCGAGCTTCGCCGCTGCGCGGGCACGCAATTCGACCCGGCGGTCGTCGCCGCTTTTTGCGCGGTGGTGGCCGAGCGCAAGCATCCCGCCCTCGCCTCGAGCGAATAGCGCCGGCCCAGCGCCGAGATCCACAGCCTCTAACCTCGGACGATGCGCCTCGTCACCTTCCGCGACAGCGCCCACTCCACCCGCGTCGGCGAGCTGGACGCCGAGCAGGTCTACGGATGCGCCGCGGAGACCATGATCGAGTGGCTTGCAGGGGAGGGACGGGTGCGCACCGGCTCGATCCACCCCCTCAAGGACGTCCACCTGCTCGCTCCGGTCCCGACCCCTCCGTCCGTCCGCGACTTCTTCGCGTTCGAGGAGCACGTCGCTGCCGGCTGGCGGCTCCGGGGCGCCGACATTCCCGAGGCCTGGTACGAGGCGCCCGTCTTCTACTTCTCCAACCCGGCCTCGATCCGCGGCCCGGGCGACGAGGTCGCGCGCCCGACCGGCTGCGAGATGCTCGACTTCGAGCTCGAGATCGCGGCCGTGATCGGAACCGACAACGAGATCGCCGGCTTCACGCTCATGAACGACTGGAGCGCGCGAGACCTCCAGGCCCGCGAGATGACGGTCGGCCTCGGGCCGGCGAAGGGGAAGGACTTCGCCACCAGCCTCGGACCGATGCTCGTGACCCCCGAGGAACTGCCGTACGAGGACGGGCGCCTGCACCTGGAGGCGACCGTGACCGTGAACGGCGAGGAGGTCACCCGCAGCGACGCCGCGAAGCAGCACTTCTCGTGGCCGCAGATCGTCGCGCAGGCGGCGCGCGACACGGTCCTCCAGCCCGGTGACGTGCTCGGTTCGGGCACGCTCGCGCGCGGGTGCCTGCTGGAGCTGGGCCCGCTCGAGGGGGAGCGCTGGCTCGAGCCGGGCGACATCGTCGCGCTCGAGGCGCCGGGGATCGGCGTGCTCGCGAACCCGGTCGCCTAAGGCGGACCCCCGTCGCTTCCCGCGGGGCATTCTCGAGCGACGGGGCTGGAA
>JBOGZM010000268.1:0-2636 GCA_050697255.1 Solirubrobacterales bacterium | reverse complement strand
GATCGTCGAGGCGGCCAGGGTGGCCGGGGGCGGGACGATCGCGTTCAGCGCCAGGAAGCCGTTGCCTCCACCCCCCGACCCCGGTGTGCCCGGGGATTCCGGGATACCGTCGAAGAGCGGCGCGGTTCGAGGAGCGTTGCGCTTCGCCCTTCTCCTCTTGACCCGCGAGACCCGATCGCGGTTGCGGCCACTCCCGGAGATGGACCGGTGCCGCGCGCTCCGGCGTCGCTCGCGCGCATGGCTCGGCGAACGCTTCGCGGGCGGCTTTCCGGCCGGCCGCACGATGGGCGTCTCCGCCGGCCGCGCGATCGGTGCCTGGTCCGCCTTCAAGGGATGCACCGGTTCCGCGGCCGGCGTTGCCGCGCTCGGGGTCTCCAACACGGCCGCCGGCGGTGTCGCGACGACCGTCGTGGTCGTCGGCGCCGGGGCCGGTGCCAGGTACAGGAGCTTGCGCTCCACGGACGTCCTGTCGTCCGACTCCTCGATCTCCGCCTCCACCGTGACCGTCCTGCCGGTGGGGCCCAGATCGGGCATCGTGAACTGGCCCAGGACGTGCTTACCGGCACCGCTGCCCTCCAGGACCTCCCGGTCGCCGATCTCCAGCTCATACTCGACCCGGCCCCTGGCCCCGGAGATCGAGAAGTGCACTGCCTCGCCGGCCCTCGCCTGCGACTCGGTGAGCGCGAAGTGGGGGTCCGCGTGCGCGGCTCCCGTGCTCAGCAGGAAGAAGAGCGCGCTGACAAGGACTGCTGATCGCGGACGTCGGATCGCCGAACCTCCCTGTTCGTGCTGATTGGCGCAAACCTCCCAGGCGCCGATGCACATGTCAAGAACGGGCATCTAGTGGGTCAGCACCAGCTCTGGCCTGCGTGTCGCGAATGCGACCCACGCAACGACCTCCCTGTCGACCCTCCAACCCGTACCTCACCGTAGGGACACCGGTTCGCTCGCGCAACCGCGGTTAGCATCACGGCCCGCTGGACCTGCGCGACCACATCCGTGACGTCCCCGACTTCCCGAAGCCCGGAATCGTCTTCAGGGACATCACGCCGCTGCTGCTCGAGCCGGCGGCGTTCGAGCACGCGGTGGGCCTGCTGGCCGCATACGCCGGCCCGCTCGGGGTCGACCTGATCGTCGCGGCGGAGGCGCGGGGCTTCATCTTCGGCGGGGCGCTGGCGCGCGAGCTCGGGGTGGGCTTCGTGCCGGCGCGCAAGGCCGGCAAGCTCCCGCACGAGACCGTCAGCGTGCAGTACGGGCTCGAGTACGGGCTCGACGAGCTGCACATGCACGCGGATGCGCTGACGGGCGGCACCCGGGTGCTGATCCACGACGACGTGCTTGCCACCGGGGGCACCGCGAAGGCCAAGATCGATCTGGTGGAGCAGCTCGGTGGCCAGGTGGCCGGCTGTGCGTTCGTGGTCGAGCTGGCGTTTCTGGAGGGGCGCCGGACGCTGGCGGGGTTCGACGTCCACGCGCTCGTGCGCTACGACGAACCGTAGGGCCGGGCGTCACGTCTCGAAGCGGTGCACCACACCGGGCGGCGACGGCTCCCGGCCCGCGAGCTGCGGCACGGCGGCCGCCAGCACCGTCGCGAAGACCTCGCTGCTGAGAGAGATCAGGCGCAGCAGCTCCGCGATCGGAGTCGGCGCCTCCATCACCCCGTTGGCGTAGTCGGTCGCATAGCCGAGCAGCGCGTAGGGCAGCTCGCTCTCGCCGCACAGGACGGTCTCCGGGCCGGCGGTCTGGCTCACGGCGGTCACACCCGCGAGCGCCAGCGAGCTGATCTCTGCCCGCGTGTTGAAGCGGGGCCCGTCCACGTGTCCGTAGCAGCCGCCGTCGCGGACCGGGACGCCGACGTCGGCGCAGGCGCGCAGCAACGCCGCTCGGATCTGCGGCGAGAACGGCTCTTCGAATATCCAGTGGCCGCGGCGCGGATCTCCCGGCGTGTCGTACAGGGTGCAGAGGGAGCCGTCGGCGAGCCGGTTCGCGAGGAAGTGCAGGTCGTCGAAGGCCACCAGCGAGCCGAGCGGCAGGGTGGGGTCGACCGCGCCGCAGACCGTCACTCCGATCACGGCCTCCGCGCCGAGCTCCCTGAGCGCGGTCACGTTGGCGCGGTGCGTCACGTGGTTCGACAGCCGGTGGTGCCCCTCACCGTGGCGGGCGACGTGCAGGACCTCGACCGCGCCGATCGACCCCCTGGTGACGAGTGCCTCGCCGAACCGCGTGGTGACCGGCTGCGGCGCCCCCCGCCCCACCCCCGGCAGCGCGTACGTGCCGGTCCCGGTGATCACCCCGACTCTCATGCCCGCATATCCTCCGCGAAGATGCGGGTGCATGCGCTCCAGACCGGGACGGTCCTCGTCAAGACACGCCAGCGCGAGGGGGTGGGCCGGGGCCCGATGCGCGCGCTCAACACGATGCGCGACCCCGAGTGGACGGAGCCCCTGCCGATCCACGCCTGGGCGCTCGAGCACCCCGAGGGTGTGATCGTGATCGACACGGGGGAGACGGCCCGCGCCACCGCGCCCGGATACTTCCCACGCTGGCACCCCTACTTCAGGCTGGCAGTCCGGGTCTCTGTCACGCCGGGGCAGGAGATCGGCCCGGGGCTGCGGGCCGCGGGCATCGACCCGCGC
>JBOGZM010000267.1:0-4686 GCA_050697255.1 Solirubrobacterales bacterium | reverse complement strand
GCTTCAGGGACCCGCGGCGCGGGAACGGCACGAGGCGGCTATTTCTCGAGAATCGACGAGCACTTCTCGATGTCGGCGGGTCGCTTAGCGTCGCTCAGGCATTTGAGGTAGCGCTCGGAGCGCTCCGAGTTGACGCTCGGGTCGCCGCCGGTGCCGAGATCGGTGCCCCCGCCCGAGCCGCCGCCGCTCGAGCCGCCCGAGCCGCCGCCGGACGATCCCCCGGACGAGCCGCCCGACGAGCCGCCGGACGAGCCGCCGCCCGACGAGCCGCCGCCGAGGCCCTCACCGAGACCGAGCGCCCCGATCCCGAGCTGGCTCTGCAGCTCCGAGAGCGGCCGCGACTCCTTCGGCACCTCGATCTCCTGGTCCTCGTTCAGCTCCGCGATCTCCACCTTGATGTCGACGGTTCCGCCCGAGACGCCCTGGGCCTCTGTCCGCAGCTCCTCGGGCAGGTCGAAGCTGAACTCGATCTCGAGCCGGCGCATGATCTTGTCGTCCTTGCCGGTCCACAGGTCGAACTGCGCCTGCTTGACCGACTCCTCGATCTGGCGCATCGTGCGCTCGGGGATGCGCTCCGGAACCTGATCGCCCTCGAGCCCAAGCCGTCCCGCGCGCCGGATCAGGTCGTTCACGTCCTCGAGCAGCGCCCCGATGCGAACGTCCGCGGACACGTGCACGGTCTCGGCACCGCCGACCTCCTCCTCGCCCTCCTTCTTGGGATTCGAGAGCCAGTCGCGCGGGTTGACGCCGAGGCTGGCGAGGTCGAACTGGTTCTGCTGCTCGTTGTTCTGCTGCCGCGACTCCCGCTCGACCTGGCGCTTGTAGCGCTCGAACTGGTCGTGGGGAATCCGGTAGCTGGTGCCCTGGTAGGCGATGAAGGCCTGGTCATTCGTCGTCACCGCCCCCGCGGTGAACTTCTGGCCCCCGGCGCTGATCGTCATGTCGAAGTCGACCTCCGGCAGCCTGTCCTCGCCGCGGCTCTGGAACGGGCCGGTGAGCTTCAGCGAGACGGGGCCCTCGAGCTGTGACGCCGCGGCCCCGGTGGCCTCGAGCTTGGCGCTCAGGTCCATGTTCACCTTGCCGCTGTCGACCTTCTTCTCGCCGCTGAACGTCTGATCGATCAGCTGCTGGGCGCTCTGGTCGGTGCCACCGTCGCCGCCGCCACCGCACGCGGCCAGCACGAGAGCGGGCACGACCAGGGCGAACCCGAGCAGCAGGAGCAGACGGCTTCGGCGGAGAGCTGGCAAGGCGGACCTTCCTTTCGACGGCCGCCCCGTCACGCCTGCGTGCTTGCAGGGCGCGTGCGACCGGCGCTTGCGGGGAAAACGGAGGTCAACATACAAGACCCCCTCTACCCGTGCGCTGGTCTGGACACATCCACTGCGGTCCCCGGCGGGCCCGCATCCTCGCCCTCGCGGCGGCTCTCGCGGCGTGCGTAGTGACGATGCCTGCTGCGGCTGCGGGCGCGCGCAAGGCCGATCCGGTCAAGACGACGATCAACCGGGCGCTCGCTCGCGGCGCGATCGACGCGGAGCAGCGCGGGGACTACCTGCGGTCCTACTCCCGCGCGCGGCGCACGTTGAGGGCGCTGTCCGGGCAACGGCGCGCCGAGCTCGACTACGTCCTCGACACGCTGCGCTCGCTTGCGCGCCAGAGGCGCCTCACGGCGAGGCTGCGACCCATGTTCCTGATCCTCGACCGCAACCGCGAGTGGTGGGCGAAGGCCGGCCCCCCGGGGTCCGGCGCGAGGCTCACCTTCGGCGGGAGCCGCGTGATCTTCCAGTACTTCCCCGGCGAGGGGCTGCAGCTCCACCCGCTGGCCAACTTCGGGAAGCTGAACGGCTACTTCCTGGGGCGCAGGAACTCGGACCTGCGCTCCCTGGCGGCCGACCTCGTGGCCCTCGGGGTGAAGCGGAACGGCTACCTGGCCTGGGAGTACTACTTCGAGTTCGGCGGCGGGCGCCCACCGTGGGTGTCCGGCATGGCGCAGGGCACCGCCATGCAGGCCCTCGCGCGGGCCGGCGACCGGCTCGCCGACCCGACGCTCACCCAGGTCGCGCGCCGTGGCCTGGGGGCTTTCGCGCGGCGCACGCCGCGGGGTGTGCGCGTCCCGCAGCGGACCGGCGACTGGTACGCCCTGTACAGCTTCGCGCCCAGGCTCTACGTGCTCAACGGCCACCTCCAGGCGGTGAACGGGCTGCGCACCCATGCGGAGCTGTCCGGGGACGCGGCCGTGCTGGAGCGCTTCAAGGCCGGCGATGCGGCCGCGCGCCAGCGCATCGCGAGCTTCGACACGGGCGCCTGGTCGCTGTACAGCCGGCCGTCCTGGGTCCGGGGCCCAGAGGCCAGCCTGAACTACCACACGCTGAATCGCGACTTCGCCCGCAACCTGTGCCGTGGCACCTCCGAGCGCGCCTACTGCGACGCCGCCGACGCGTTCACCCGTTATCTGACGGAGGACCCGACCCTGGAACCGCAGCGGGCCGTCCCGTCTCCCGCAGTCGCGGGCCGGGGCGTCCGCTTTCGGTTCCGGGTCTCGAAGATCGGCCGGGTCGGCGTCGTCGTGCGGGCGGGCGGGCGCACCTACCTGTCCACGAGCGCATCGTTCTCGCGCGGCAACCGCTACATCCGCTGGGTCCCGCCACGGCTGCGGCGGGAGCGCACCTACGAGTACACCCTGTATGCACGCGATCTTGCAGGCAATTCGTCCTCGGCGACGGGAGAGGTGCGGGTCAAGGGGGCGCCCCGCCGATAGCGCCCCGTCAGGCGTAGAATCGCGCCACGCAATGACCCCCCGCACGATCCTCTACACCGGCAAGGGCGGGGTCGGCAAGACGAGCGTCGCCGCGGCGACTGCGCTTGCGATCGCGCGCAGCGGGCTGCGCACGATCGTGATGTCGACCGATCCGGCGCACAGCCTGTCCGACTCGCTCGAGACCGCCCTCGGGCCGCAGCCCGCGCCCGTCGCCGAGAATCTCTGGGCGCAGGAGGTGCAGGCCGAGGCTGAGATGGAGCGCCACTGGCAGGCCGTCCAGCGCTGGCTCGGCGGCCTCCTGTCGGACCGCGGCGTGGACCGGATCCTGGCCGAGGAGCTCACCGTCCCGCCCGGGATGGACGAGATCTTCTCGCTGCTGCAGCTGAAGCGCCATCACGAGTCGGGGGAGTTCGACGTGATCGTCGTGGACTGCGCGCCGACCGGGGAGACGCTGCGCCTCCTGTCCTTCCCCGAGGTCGCGCGCTGGTGGCTGGAGAAGGTCTTTCCCTGGGAGAAGCGCCTGCTGACCGCGGCCCGCCCCCTGGCACGCACGGTGCTCGACCTGCCGCTTCCGGGCAACGACGTGCTCGCGGAGGTCCAGGACCTGGTGCGCAACCTGATCGACATGAGCGACATCCTGCGCGACCGCTCCCGCTCGTCGATCCGGCTGGTCATGAACCCCGAGCGGATGGTGATCAAGGAGGCGCAGCGCACGTTCACCTACCTGAACCTGTACGGGTACCTGACCGACGCCGTGGTCGTGAACCGGGTGTTTCCCGACGACGTCGAGGGCGGCTATTTCTCAGCATGGCGGGAGGTGCAGCGGGAGCACGTCGAGCTGGTCGAGCAGGCCTTCGCGCCGGTGCCCGTGCTGCGGGCGCCCTTCTTCGAGCAGGAGGTCGTGGGCGGCCGGATGCTCGAGCGTCTCGGCGACGCGGTGTTCGGCTCGCGCTCTCCCGAGCGCGTCCTGTATCACGACCAGAGCCTCGCGCTGATGATGGACGGCGACACCGCCGAGCTGCGCCTGCGGGTGCCGTTCGCCGAGAAGGGCGACGTGAAGCTGAAGAAGATCGGGCTCGAACTGGTGATCCGCGTGGGCGGGCGCAAGCGCAACATCGTGCTGCCCTCCGCGCTCGCGTCGTTCCGGCCTCGCGATGCAAAACTCGAGTCGGGGGCGCTGCGCGTGAGGTTCGAGCGCCAGGAGACGGGAGCAGGAAGGCAGGAGGATGGACGAGCGGCACAGGCGTCCGCACGAGAGGCTGTCTGAGGTCCCGCCTCCGGGCGAGGACCCGCCGTTCGGCGGAGCAGCGGCGCCATCTCCCGAGAGTGGGCGGATCGAGCACCAATGCCTGGAGTTCTGCCCCATCTGCCGGACCGCGGACGTGGTCCGCGCGGCACTGCCGCCGGAGGCGCGCGACCACTGGCACGCCCTCCAGCGCGAGGGGTTGCTGGCCGCCCGCGCGATGCTGGACCACTACCTCCGCCACCTCGACGCCCAGCCGTCCCGGGAGGCGCCGGTCGAGGACATCCCGATTGAGTGAGCGCAGGGGCGTGCGTGCCGGCGTCGCGCACGCGGCGCGCGTGCTGAACCCGGACCAGCGCCTCGCCGCGCTGGGCGCGCTCGGCCTGGTGGCCAGCATGTTCCTGCCGTGGTGGCGCGACCCCTATCCGCCCGAGCTGTCCTACTGGGCGGTGAACCGCTTCACGTTCATCGAGCTGGCACTCGTGCTGGTGGCCGGCTCGGTGCTGCTCGGGCTCTACGGGCGCGCGGAGGGCCGGGGCTTCCACCTCCCGCTCTCGGACGGGACGCTCGCGGCAGGAGCCGGCGCCTGGTCATGCGTGCTGGTCCTGGCGCGAATCGTGGATCCCCCGAGCCGGGGCGGGGTCGACTACAGCCTGCGCTGGGGATTCGTGGTGGCGCTGCTCTCCGG
>JBOGZM010000266.1:0-6864 GCA_050697255.1 Solirubrobacterales bacterium | reverse complement strand
GGGCGAGGCTCAGGATGGCCGGACGGCGCCGGGCTCGACACGCCCGGGCCGGACCACTTCGTGACCTTCTCGGGCTCCTTCGCGACGGTCACCGACAGCCGCGGCCGGCGCGAGCGGCTGCGCAGGCCGGGGGTGAGCATGGCCGAGAACGCGCTCGAGGTCGACGTTCCGTGGCGCAGCCTGCCGGCGACACGCGAGCGCATCGTGACGCTGTATGTCGTCACCGGCCTGCTCGACCCGCAGACGCGGGGATACCGCCAGGTACCGCCGGGGCTCCCGACGGCGGCCGCACCCGGCGGCGGGCTCCCCGGTTCGACCGCCGTCTTCGACGCCGGGTTCGACCCCGATGAGGTGTTCAGCCGCGCGATCGGCAGCCACTGGGGCGAGGAGCGCCAATCGTCAGCGCTCGCGCAGCGCGACATCTCGGAGCTGGGCCAGACCGTGGACCTGTCCCAGCTCGCGGCCGGGGTCACCGACGCCTACGCCCCCGCGCCGGGGCGCTTCTACAACCGGATCTTCCGCTCCGCCCAGGACCACGGCGAGGGCATCGAGCTGAAGAACCCGACCGGCAGCAACGTCGGCGGCAGCCCCGACCCGCAGTTCCTGTCGCCGCACCAGCCGTACGGCCTCTACATCCCCGACGACTACGTGCCCGGCGCGGCCACGCCGCTGCTCCTCAACGGCCACTCGCTGGACGTGAACCACAACGAGTACCAATCCGTCTCGCCGAACCTGTTCAACCAGCTCGGGGACGAGCGCTCGAGCATCGTCTTCACGCCCCTCGCGCGCGGCATGGACACCTGGTACATCGATGCCGGCTTCGTGGACGTGATGGAGGCGTGGGAGGACGTGCGGCGCCACTACTCGGTGGACGCGGAGCGCACCCACATCACGGGCTACTCGATGGGCGGCTACATGAGCTACCGCATGGGGCTCCTGATGCCGGATCGGTTCGCGACCGCCACGCCCTACGTGGGCCCGCCCGCCTACCAGCTCTGGGTCCCGCCGGGCGATCCGCAGCCGCCCGGCGACTACCAGGTCGCGGGGAACACGAACCTGATCGTCACCAACGGGCTCAACCTGCCGTTCGAGATCAACAACGGCGGGGTGGACGAGCTGGTGCCCCTCCCCGGCCCGCTCGAGCAGGCCCAGACCTTCCGGGAGCTCGGCAACCCGCACCTGTTCTATCTCTATCCCGCCGCCGACCACTTCGCGCTGATCCTCGGGGACGAGTGGGGCCATACGCGCGACTGGATGGAGCGCTTCCCGCGCCGCAACACGACGCCGACCGAGGTGCGCTTCAAGCGCTACCCGGCGATGGACCTGCCCCAGCACGGCCTGCGCTTCGACGGGGCTTACTGGGTGGACGGCATGGAGGTGCGGACGCCGGGCGACTCATGCGCACCGGGCGACGCCTGCGACACGAGCGAGGGCTACGGCCTCGTCGACGCCTACACGTCCGGGTTCGACGAGACGCGCGACCCCGACGTCCACGAGGTCCGTTCGGTCTATCCGGGCCCGCCGCTGCCCGCGGACGTGCGCGGCATCGAGCGCACCTACGGCGGCGCCGCGTCGCTGCCCAACTACCTCGACGTGGGCACGTGGAACCTCCGCGCGCTGGCGCTCGACCTGCCGGGGGCGGGCATCGACACGAGCGAGGAGATCGAGATGCGGCTGAACGCCGGCGGCGGGGCGTTCACGCTCACCCTGCGGGGCAACTTCGGGCCCGGCACGCAGGCCACCATCGAGCAGCTCTTCCCGTGCTGCCCCGTCCAGCCGGTGCCGGTTCAGCACATCGACGACGGCATCGTGCTCGAGCTGCAGGTGAGCGGGCAGTACAACCTCCGGATCCAGCCCTGAGTTACGCCGCGCCCCAGAACGGGTAGACCCGCGGTCACCAGTCCCGGCAACCGCAGGGCATGGCGTCGGAAGCATCAGGGGAGAGAAGGGGGAGGATTTGCGCAGGTCGCTGTGGGTATCGCTGCTGGTTCTCGTGACCATGGGAGCCGGCGGGCAGGCCGCCCATGCCGCGTTCCCGTACCTGCCCGGCTCCGACCCGGGCGACTACGGGCAGTACCGGTTCGATCCTTCGGATCCACAGCCGAACGAGCTGACGTCGGGCGCGAAGCAGACCTGGATGTACTCGGCCGACCAGGAGGTGGGCAACGATCCGGTCAACTCGGACCCGCGCGAGCTGAACGGCGTGCGCGGGGCACATCTCGTGGACACGACCACTCCGAACGACGATCTCGCGTGGGCGACCACCACCGGGCGCCCCGACGTCACGATCGCCGTGCTCGACTCGGGCATCAAGTGGAACGACCGCGGCGCGATGCTGGACCTGCGCCGCAAGACGCGCATCAACCGGGGCGAGGCCCCGACGCCGAGCGTGGACCGCTCGACCCCGCTCGAGAACGGTGAGGACTGCGCCTCCTATTCGAGCCGGTACGACGCCAACGGGGACGGCGTCTTCAACGTCATCGACTACGCCTGCGACTCACGCGTCGAGCGCAATCCCGCGCAGCGCGGCGGCCTCGGCGTCGGCCCGCCCGACCTGCTCGACCCCCAGGACGTCCTGATCGCGTTCAGCGACGGCGATGACGACGACTCGAACGCGTTCGTCGACGACGTGGTCGGCTGGGACTTCCTCGACGACGACAACGACCCGTTCGACGACGTGCAGTACGGCCATGGGACGGGCGAGGCGCGCGACTCCTCCGGCGAGGCCGACAACGGCGGCGACATCGGCAGCTGCCCCAACTGCATGGCGATCCACATGCGCGTCGGGGACTCGTTCATCGCGGACTCGAACCGGTTCGCGCAGGCGGTCATCTATGCCGCCGACAACGGCGTCGAGGTTGTGCAGGAGGCGCTCGGCACGCTCAACAACAGCTCGCTCTCGCGGGCCGCGGTGAAGTACGCGTACGACCACGGCGTGACCGTGATCGCGTCCGCTGCCGACGAGGCCGCCCAGCACCACAACTGGCCCTCGAGCCTGCCGCACGTGATCATCGTGAACTCGATCGAGAAGTACGACCTCGCGCTGACTCCCGCGAACCGCTCCTACCTCCAGTTCAACGGCTGCACCAACTTCTCGTCCAAGATCACGGTCGCGATCCCGAGCGTGAGCTGCTCCTCGGATGCGACCGGCCGCGGGTCCGGCATGGCGGGCCTGATCTACAGCGCCGCCCTGAACGCGCGCGAGCAGGGCGCGCTCGACCACCACCCCACCTGCACCCGCACCGACGGCAGCGCCTGCGTGATCACGCCCAACGAGGTGCGCCAGGTCATGGCCTCCGGCCGCATCGACGGCATCGCGCAGGCGGACGACGTGAACTTCGCCAACCAGCCGGAGCCGTCGTGCACACAGGCGCTCCTTCCGACCTGCACGGACCCGAACCTGAACGCGCCCTACGACAGCCTCGTGCCCTCGCCGCTCGTGACCACGAAGCGCTATCCGACCCGGCGCGGCCACGACCAGATCTTCGGCTACGGGCGCGTGAACATGAACCGCGCCGTGGACGCGCTCGTGCGCACCGGCGACGCGGCGCTGCCGCCCGAGGTCGAGATCACGGCTCCGGACTGGTACGACCAGGTCGACCCCGGCCGCGCGACGTTCGAGCTGCGCGGACAGGTGTTCGCACGCGGCGGGGGCTACACCTGCGCCGTCTACATGGCGCCCGGGTCTCAACCGAACAACGACCTCGACAGCGCGTCCCCGGCGGGTGACTTCAAGCGCGTCCCGTCCGCCTGGTGCGACGGCGACACGCACACGAGCGCGTTCGACGGCGTGCTCGCGGACGTTGACGTGCAGCAGCTGAAGGCGCTGTTCCCGGTCAGCGCCGGGAGCTTCGACGGCCGCGAGCCCGGCATCGGAGCGCAGACCTCCAACGGACGCCCGAACACCGAGCCCTACGGCTTCACGGTCATGGTGGTCGCGCGGCTCGAGGGGGGCGAGCTCGACCTGCAGGGCGAGGACAGGCGAAACCTGTACCTGCATCGCGACCAGGACATGCTGCCCGGCTTCCCACGCCGGCTGGGTGCGGACGGCGAGTCCTCACCCATGTTCGTCGACCTCGACGGCGACAACCGCAACGAGCTCGTGATGGGCTCGACGGACGGCTTCGTGCACGCGTACCGGCCGGACGGCTCCGAGCTGCCGGGCTGGCCCGTGCGCGGCGACATGCCGCCGCTCCACACCGGCGGAAGGGCGTTCCAGTCCGGCGCGGTCTCCGACAACCTCGGCGGGCCGTTCCTGGCGTCGGTCGCCGCAGCGGACCTCGACCGCGACGGCGCCCCCGAGATCGTGGGCGCCGACCTCGAGGGGAAGGTCTACGCCTGGGACGAGCGCGGCGAGCGCCTGTTCGACGTGGAGTCGAACCCGGCCTACTCCGGCAAGCCGCTGCAGCCGTTCGAGGACGTGCGCTACGTACGCTCGAACCCCGACGAGAGCCTGCGACGGCGCACGCAGCACGGGTTCATCGGCTCCCCGGTGCTGGCCGACCTGGACGGCAACGACGGCGGGCGGCTCGAGATCGTCGCCGCCGCGATGGACCGCCACGTCTACGCCTGGAACCACGACGGCTCGGCCGTGGCCGGCTTCCCGGTGCTGGTGGTCGATCCCAGCAAGGTGTCGTCGGTGGACTCCCAGACGCACGCCGTCACGTTCAACTCGAACGCCGGCGAGGCGCTGAACCAGGGCGCGATCATCGACACCCCCGCGGTCGGTGACCTGAGCGGCGACGGGCGGCCGGAGATCGTCGTCGGCACCAACGAGGAGTACCTGACGAACCAGGGCAACGAGGGGCCGATCAACTCGTCCACGTTCAACTCCGCGACCGTCGCGCTGCTGGCGCAGGTGGGCGGGTTCGGCTTCGACGGCAACCCGGCCGAGGACCTTGCCGACTCGAACGGTCGCCTGTACGCGATCCAGCCCGAGGGCGAGGACAACTCGGGCGGGCCGTTCCTGCCCGGATGGCCCGCGAAGATGGCCCAGCTCCAGCACGAGATCCTGCCGATCGTCGGCGAGGGCGTGGCGGGCGCAGCCGCGATCGGTCCGGTCGAGTGCGCCAACGGCGGCATCGGCCCGAAGGTGGGTGCGAGCGCCGCCGCAGGCCCCGCCTACATCCTCAACCCGGCCGGCCAGTCGTGCTACGGGCGCGAAGGTGGGCGCGACATCACCCTCCAGACCGACTTCGCCGCGAGCCCGCAGAAGTACGACACCCCCGCGATCCCCGCGTTCGGGCACCCGATCTTCGCGGGCCTCGGGCCCACGGTGTCGTTCTTCACCCCGGCGACGGGACTGCTGCGGGCGCTCGACGTCGCGGTCAACGAGTACCAGGGCGGCCAGGACTTCCTGGCCGGCTGGGAGGCGCACACGGGCCAGTTCCGCCCGGGCTGGCCGGCGCCGGTGAACGACCTCCAGTTCCTGACCGGCCCCACGGCCGCCAACGTCGACGCGGCGCCCGGCGAGGAGATCCTCGCCGGCACGGCGTCGCTCGACCTCGCCGCCTTCAACCCCGCCGGGCTGGCGGCCGGCCCGGGCTGGCCGAAGCTGACGTCCGACTGGATGGTCGCCAACCCGCTCGTCGGCTCCTTCGGGACGATCGACACCGACGCAGACGCGCGCAACCGAGTCGTGGCGCTCACGCGCTCGGGCTCCGTGCTCGCATACGACACGGAAGCGCCGCCCTGCCCGCTGGGCTCCTGGCCGCGGTTCCACCACGACAACGCGAACTCCGGCGACTACCGCCGCGACGCCGTCTCCCCGGGCAAGCCGATCGGCGCGAGCGCCTCGGGTGCCACGGTCAACTTCACCGCGCCCGGCGACGACCTGCTGTGCGGTACGGCCGACCACTACGAGGTCGTGCACTCGAACGACCCGATCGACGGGGACAACTTCGACCAGGCCGACCCGATCGGAGGCGCGCCCCAGCCCGCGGCGGCCGGCAGCGAGCAATCGGTCGAGCTGCCGGCAGGCGCCCGGGCCTTCGTCGCGATCCGCGCCGTGGACGAGCAGGGCAACGTCGGCCGTCCCGTGGTCGTCACCACCGGGTACCCGCGCCCGCGCGCAGCCTCGCCTGTGAGGGCGTCGCTCGTCCCCGCCTACCGGGAGTGCACCTCGCCGAACGCCCAGCACGGGCCACCGCTGGCGCACCCGTCCTGCGCGCCGCCGGGGCAGGAGTCGAGCACGCTCACCGTGGGCACCATCGACGCCAACGGCTTCGCCCCCAACTCCGTCGCGTTTGTGCGCTTCGCTGTCCGCCCGGGTGATCCCGCCACACCGGCCGACGAGGCCGACGTGGGCTTCAAGCTGAGTGCAACGGACGTGCGCTGCGCGGACACCAGCGCCGCCTGTCCCGGCGGGCTCGGCTCCGACTACGCGGGCCGCGTGCTGGCCAGCGCGACGCTGCGCGTCACCGACCGCGACAACGACGTGGCGTCAGGCGGCGGTTCGGACCCGGCCACCGCCGCCGACGTGCCGCTCGAGGTGCCTGCCGACTGCACTCCCACCGCGGGCACGGAGACGGGCGCGACCTGCGCGCTGACCACGACGCTCGACTCAGTGATGCCGGGAGTGGTGAAGGAGGGGGACCGCTCGATCTGGCAGCTGGGCCGCATCGAGCTGCGTGACGCCGGTCCGAACGGGACGGGCTACGACTCCGGCTGCCCGTCCAGCTGCGGAGACGGGGACGAGGCAGCGTTCATGAAGCAGGGTGTGTTCGTTCCGTAGGGCGTAAGAGGCTGTCTCACAACCCGCCACGCCCGTCTGGCGGCGGCGGATCTACGCGGATGCGTCGTCCTCGGTCGGCCCAATAGCGCTGCTATTGCCGCCTCCCTGCGTCCTCGCCCCGCTTGATCCGG
>JBOGZM010000265.1:0-2841 GCA_050697255.1 Solirubrobacterales bacterium | reverse complement strand
GCATGCGCGTCCTGCACCCGATGGGGTACGACGCCTTCGGGCTCCCGGCGGAGAACCACGCGATCCGCACCGGCGAGCACCCGGCGCCGTCCGTCGACGCGTCGATCGCGGAGTTCCGGCGTCAGTTGCGCTCCTGGGGCGTCTCGATCGACTGGCGGCGCGAGTTCGGCACGCACGAGCCGGAGTACTACCGCTGGACCCAGTGGATCTTCTTGAAGCTCTACGAGCGGGGGCTCGCATACCGCCACGAAGCCGCCGTCCACTGGTGCCCTCACGACCAGACTGTCCTCGCCAACGAGCAGGTGATCGACGGGCGCTGCGAGCGTTGCGGCACGCAGGTCGTGGTCCGCCAGCTGGAGCAGTGGTTCTTCAAGATCACCGACTACGCCGACCGCCTGCTGGAGGACTTCAAGCTTCTGGAGTCCTGGCCCCAGCGCGTGATCACGATGCAGCGCAACTGGATCGGCCGCTCCGAGGGCGCGGAGGTGATCTTCCGCTGCGAGGAGCCGGAGATGGACTTCCCGGTGTTCACGACCCGCCCGGACACCCTGTTCGGCGCGACTTTCTTCGTGCTCGCGCCCGAGCATCCGGACCTCGAGCGGCAGGTGGCCGGGACAGAGCACGAGCGGGACGTGCAGGAGTACGTGCAGCAGGCGCTCTCGGAGTCGATCGAGGAGCGCGCCGAGACCGATCGCGAGAAGACCGGCGTGTTCACGGGCCGCTACGTGGTCAACCCCGTCAACGATGAGCGCATCCCGGTGTGGGTCTCCGACTACGTGCTGATGGAGTACGGCACGGGCGCGATCATGGCTGTGCCCGCGCACGACGAGCGCGATTTCGAGTTCGCGCGCAGGTTCGGGCTGGAGATCCGGCGCGTGGTGGAGCCGGTCGACGGCGAGGCTCCGCCGGACCAGGCCTTCGTCGGCCACTCGGGGGAGGAGCGGCTGATCAACTCGGGGCCGTTCGACGGCATGACCTCGCCCGAGGCCATCGAGGCGATCACGAAGTGGCTCGAGGAGCGGAGCCAGGGCCGGACGGCCGTGAGCTACCGGCTGCGCGACTGGCTCGTGTCGCGGCAGCGCTACTGGGGCGCGCCGATCCCGGTCGTCCACTGCGACAAGCACGGACCCGTCCCAGTGCCCGAGGACCAGCTCCCGGTGCGGCTGCCCGACATCGAGGACTATGCGCCGAAGGGCAAGTCCCCGCTCGCGGCAAGCGAGGAGTTCGTGAACACCACGTGTCCGCGGTGCGGCGGCCCGGCGCACCGCGAGACGGACACGATGGACACGTTCGTGGACTCGTCCTGGTACTACCTGCGCTACTGCGACCCGCAGAGCTCCGAGGCGGCCTGGGACCGCGAGGTCGTCGACTTCTGGATGCCCGTCGAGCAGTACATCGGCGGCGTCGAGCACGCGATCCTGCACCTGATGTACGCGCGCTTCTTCACCAAGGCGCTCGCGGACATGGACCTGGTCGGCTTCCTGGAGCCGTTCGCGAACCTCTTCACGCAGGGGATGATCACCCACCAGGGCGCGAAGATGTCCAAGTCGAAGGGCAACGTGATCAGCCCGGCCGCGTATGTCGAGCGCTACGGCGCCGACACGGCCCGCTGCTACATCCTGTTCCTGGGGCCGCCGGCCCAGGACGCCGACTGGTCCGACAGCGGCGTGGGCGGCGTGTACAGGTTCCTCTCGCGCGTGTGGCGCCTGGCCGGCGCAGTCCAGCCCTTGGACGTCGAATCCGAGTCCTTCGATCCAGCCGGCCTCGAGGGTGGTGCGCTCGAGCTGGTGCGCAAGTCGCACTGGGCGATCGACAAGGTCACCGCCGACGTCGAGCGCTTCCAGTTCAACACGGCGATCGCCGCGCTGATGGAGCTGGTTAACGACGTCTACCGCGAGCTGGATGCGCTGGGCGGGGACGAGTCCGGCGCGCGCGCCCTGTCCTTCGCGGCTGTCACGACCGCCTCCCTGCTGGTCCCGTTCGCGCCGCACCTCGCCTCGGAGCTGGCCCAGGCGCTGACCGGGAAGCGCGTGTGGGAGATGTCCTGGCCGCGCGCCGACGAGGGCCTGCTGCTGCGCGACACCGTGACGGTGGTCGTGCAGGTGAACGGCAAGGTGCGCGACAGCATCGAGGTGGCGGCCGACGAGGCCCGGGAGGTGGTCGAGTCCGCCGCGCGGGAGGCGCCGAACGTGCAGCGCCACCTCGGCGACCGAGAGGTCGCGAAGGTGGTGGTCGTCCCCGGGCGGCTCGTGAACTTCGTCGTGCGCTGAACGGCGAGTCGGCCGGCTGCGCTTGCCGGCCGGGGGCTGTCTACAATCCGCGCCGTGCGGCTCCGCCGTCTCTCAGAAGCGGCCGTGGAGGAGCGAGGCCGGCTGCGATCTCACTTCCTGATGGATGCGGGGGACCTCGGCTCGCGCAACCTGACGCTGACGTGGGTGGACGTGCCCCCGGGGGCCGAGCAGCGCGCGCACTCGCACGAGGATGCCGAGCAGGTGTACGTGATCGTGCGGGGACGCGGCCGCATGGAGGTCGCCGGCGACGTCGAGGAGGTCGGCGAGGGGGACCTCGTGTTCATCCCGCCGGCCACGCAGCACGGGATCGTCAACGACGGGCCCGAGACGCTCGTGTACGTCTCGGCCGCCTCGCCGCCGGTATCGCTGGCGGAGCTCTACGGCGACGAGCTGGCGATGGACGTCACCGGCTACGACGACGACTAAGAGGCTGTCTCACAACCCGCCACGCCCGTCTGGCGGCGGCGGATCTACGCGGATGCGTCGTCCTCGGTCGGCCCAATAGCGCTGCTATTGCCGCCTCCCTGCGTCCTCGCCCCGCTTGATCCGG
>JBOGZM010000264.1:0-5197 GCA_050697255.1 Solirubrobacterales bacterium | reverse complement strand
CCTTCGAGCTGCTGTCCGGCATCTCCTACGTGGTCATGTTCAGGCCGATCTTCTGTCGCCACATGCCGTGGCAGACGAGCTGGGAGATCAGCTGGTCGTCGCTCGGGATGGGCTCGATCGTCCCCGCAAGCGGCGCGGCCGGGCTGGCGCTGGGGGCGTGGATCCTGCATCAGGGCGGCATGCCGGCCGAACGGATCGCGCGCCGCTCGGTCGCGTTCTTCCTGCTCAAGAGCTCCGTCAACTTCGCGGCGGTCGCGATCCTCGGCACGCTGATGGCAATCGGGATCCTGGGGCCGCATCGCTCACTGCTGCTGACGGCGGTTCCCGCGGTCGCCGCCACGGCGGTGATCGGGCTGATACTCGCCCTGCCCAGGCTCGGGCCCGGCTCGGGCGCGCCGCCGAACGCCGGCCGAGTCCGCCGCGGCCTCGCCGGCGCACGGAAGGCGCTGATCGGCGGCATCGCGGAGGCGGTGGGGATCCTGCGCTCGCGGGATCGCCAGGTGATCGCCGGCTCGATCGGCTACTGGGCGTTCGACAACGCGGTGCTGTGGGCGACGTTCAGGGCATTCGACTCGTCGCCGGCGATCTCGATCATCCTGATGGCCTACCTGATCGGTCAGCTCGGTGGCCTGCTGCCGGTCCCCGGAGGCATCGGGGGGATCGACGGCGGCCTGTTCGGGGCCCTGGTCGTCTACGGAGCGCCGGTGGCCACGACGGCCGCGGCGGTGCTCGCCTACCGCGTGATCCTGTTCTGGGTGCCGCTGCTCATCGGGGCAGTCGCGTTCGCATCGCTGCGCCGCGGGCTGAACGATCCGGACCGCCCGGACCTGTGCGCCGTGCCGGCCGCCAGTTAGCACGAGCGGCAACGCACGCCCCGCACATGAGAAGGGCCCCGCGCAGAGCGGGGCCCTTGCGGCACGCCCGGACCTGTTACGACACGGTCTTGACGACCCCGACCAGGTGGCCCTCGGGGTCCGTGAACTGGCCCAGCTCGACCTGCTCCATCACCTTCTCCGGCCCCATGATCCGCGTCCCGCCGAGGCTCTCGGCCTTCGCGAGCGCGGCCTCCACGTCGGGGACCTCGATGTAGAAGGTGAGGTGGCCGGCGTACCCCTCCGGCCCCGTTCCGACGCCGCCCCCGATCCCGACTCCGTCGGCGTTGACGTTCCCGTCGCGCTGCACGATCCCGTAGTTCATCGGGTTGTCGGAGTTGAGCTCCCATCCGAACAGGTCGGAGTAGTAAGACTGCAACGCGGCGCCGTCCTTACCGATGACCTCGAAGTGGACTACCGGCTGTCCCATGCTGTCTCCTTTCCGCGCCGGCGCGCCGGCGCCTGGTGACTACAACGTACCCTTGAGACCGCGGCTCGGCCTGAGACTAATCGCTGGAGGTTGTCGACCTCAGGAGCGGCGATGCCCAGACCTCGGTGCCCTCCCGTCGGTTCCTGTTTTCGAGCGGCGTGGCGCGCGAGGGACGACTCGCAGCACGCCCGTGCTCATGGGGGACTAGGAGCGACCCTCGAAGTCGCGCACGCAGCGTGATGTGGTTACCAGCCTGGAGAAGGCGATCCGAACAGGCTCACGCGGGCGTCGTCTGCCCCGGTTCGGCGTTCGGCACCGGCCCGTCCTGCCCTGCCGCCTCGGCCTTTCGCTCTTGCGTTCTGACTGTCACAAACGCGAATCCAAGCCGACGCAGGATCTCGACAAGGATGCCGATGCCGACGAGTTGGTATGCGTTCCGTGTGCCCGCAGACGCGGAATCCCTTCGCACCCGGGCTCGGGAACAAGTCTTGCGAAGGCCGGAAGGGGTCGAGATCCACTGGGAGGAGAGGGGCGACGGGCCGCTTGTCCTCTTCCTGCACCACTGCTTCTCCCATCCGGCCGTCTACGAGGGTCTGTGCGAGGAGCTCGGGCGCGACCATCGGGTGGTTTCATACGATCCCCGCGGCACCGGAGTCGAGCCGGAAGGGTCCCTACGACCTGCTCGTGGATGTCGAGGACTTCGAGGCGCTGGCGGAGGAACTCGGCGGAGACGCGGTGGCCGTCGGACTGGGTGACGGCCGCGACCGGGCAGCACGTGTCTCGTGGTCGCGTCCGGACCTGATCCGCGTGGTGGTCGGCTGCGACGCGTCGCCCATGGGCCGGTTCGTCGGCGACGTGGAGGCTCCGAGCGCCTCGCAGGCGGTCCTCGAGGCCGTCGTCGGCCTCGCGGACAGCAATCACCGGGCTGCGATGCGAGGCATCCTCGAGTTCACGAACCCCGGAATGACGGAGGACGAGCTTCGCCGGCGCCTCGATGCCGAGGTCGCCTACTCCTCGCTGGAGGCGATCCGCGCGCGCTCGCAGTGGTTCCTCCGAAAGGACAGCGTGGAAGCGGCGAGGGCGATACGTCACTTTCCTGACCACGTTGGCCGTCAAGTCCGGGCGGCTGATGGGACCGGCGGTTACCGGATGAACGTGTGCCTCGGGAGCGGCAGTGAGGGACTACGAGGCGAGGTGTCGACCGGGCGGTCCCGCTCGTGGCGCGGCGTTTACTTCCGCGCCGGGCCGGGGAGAACGCCTGGCAAGGGCGTCTACTGGGCTGACGAGGGGGGACCGCGTTGAAGACTCTGGCCGTGAGAGCTGCCGTCACGTTCGTCGCGTGCGCATCCGCCTGGGCGCTGTTCGCCCCGGCTGCCGGCGCCGTCGACGTCCACGCCTACGCGAACGGCTGCTACGCCCTGCGCGACGCGGGCACCGACCGCTTCGTCGTCCGGGATGCGCTGGGGTATGCCGCTACCGCCCGCGCTGCTGACGCCGCCACTCCCTTCCGCCTCCAGGCCACCGCCCTCGGCCGCTACCTGCTCTACGGCCCCGACGGGCGGATGCCGAGCGCCGGCCTGCTCGACGCGATCTCGCCGACCGCCACCCCGGGACCGGTGGCCGACTGGCGCGTGATCGACGACGGCGGCACGCTGCGGCTCACGAATGTCTCCACCGGGAGGCACCTGGGCGTGGGAGCGCTGGGCCGGCTCGTCCAGGTCGCCTCGACCAACCCCCGCTGGTCGCTCGCGGCCGCCCAGGACTGCGCGACCTTCCCGGAGGTCGAGGTGAACGTCACCGGGCAGCCGTTCAAGGGACCCAACTCGAAGGCGAAGGTGCGCGGGTTCGTCGACGACCACATCCATCTTGGCGCCTTCCGGTTTCTGAGCGGCGGCTTCCACTGCGGGCGTCCCTGGAGCCCGTACGGCGTGACCGTGGCGATGCGCGACTGCGCGGACCACTACCCGAACGGCGAGGCCGCGGTCGTGGAGAACTTCCTCTCCACCGGCGGCCCCAACGGCACGCACAGCCCCGAGGGATGGCCGAGCTTCGCCGGCTGGCCGCGGGACGAGTCGCTCACCCACGAGGGCACCTACTGGAAGTGGATCGAGCGCGCGTGGCGGTCGGGGTTGCGCATCATGGTCAACGACCTCGTCGAGAACCGCGCGCTCTGCGAGCTCTACCCGATCAAGCAGGACGCCAATTGCAACGAGATGGCGAGCGCGTACGAGCAGGCCGAGGACATGCACGCGCTCCAGGACTACATCGACGCCCAGTTCGGCGGCCCCGGCAAGGGCTTCCTGCGGATCGTCAAGACCCCGGCGGAGGCGCGCAAGGTGATCAACGCCGGCAAGCTCGCGATGGTGCTCGGCGTCGAGGTCTCCGAGATCCTCGACTGCGGGCAGTTCATGGACATCCCGCGCTGCACGCCCGAGCAGATCGACGCCGAGCTCGACCGGCTGCAGTCGACCGGCGTGGTGTCGCTGTTCCCGATCCACAAGTTCGACAACGCGCTCGGCGGCGTGAAGTTCGACTCGGGAACCACCGGCGTGCTCGTCAACACCGGCAACAAGTACGCCACCGGCAAGTTCTGGACGGCCGAGCACTGCGACGACCCCGACCACGACAACGAGCCCACCAACCCGACCGGTGAGCACGCGGAGACGTTCTACACGCTGTTCGGGCCGGTGGTCACTCAGCCCCTGTTCGAGGGCCAGCTGCCGGTCTATCCCCCGGCGCCGCTCTGCAACCCCAGGGGGCTGACCGCGCTCGGCGAGCACCTGATCCGCTCGATGATGCGCCGGGGCATGATCATCGAGACCGACCACATGAGCATGAGGGCGCGCCGGGAGACCTTGACGATCCTCGAGAGCGAGGACTATCCCGGCGTGGTCTCGAGCCACAGCTGGGGCGATCCGGGCAGCCAGAAGCGCATCCAGCGCCTGGGCGGGCTGATCGGCCCGATCTCGCACGAGGCCCACGGCTTCGCGGAGGAGTGGCTCGAGGCGCGCGCCAACCGCGACCCGCGCTTCTTCTTCGGGCTCGGCTTCGGCTCCGACATCAACGGACTGCACGCCCAGCCGGTGCCGCGGGCGGATGCCGCCCAGAATCCCGTCCGGTATCCGTTCCGCTCCTTCGACGGCGACAGCGTCATCGACCGCCAGCGCTCGGGCACGCGCACGTACGACATCAACACCGACGGGGTCGACCACTACGGGCTCTATGCCGACTGGGTCGAGGATCTGCGCCTGGTCGCCGGCCCCCAGATCGTGGACGACCTGGCGAATGGCGCCGAGGCCTACCTGCGCCTGTGGGACCGGGCGGAGAAGGCGGCGCGTCACTAGCCCGCCGATGTCGCAGGCCGTGATCGAGAGCCTGCGGGCGGAGTACGCGGCCATCAGCCGCGGCGACTGGGACTCCGTCTTTCGCGAAGCGCATCCGGACTTCGAGTTCAAGACGCCGGATCGCGGACTCGGGCCCGTGTCGCTGCGCGGCCCCGAGCGGGCCCGGCGGGCCATGGAGGACTTCTTCTCGCCCTATGAAGAGGTCCTCGTCGAGCCGCAGGAGTTCTTCGATGCCGGCGAACGGATCGTCGTGTACTTCGTGCAACGCTGCCGGCCGAAGGGCAGCACCGCCGCGGTTGAGATTCGGGCCGGGCACATCTGGACCATGCGGGATGGCAGGGCGGCCGGGTTGGAGATCTTCCCGGAGCGCGAAAAGGCAATCGCCGCCGCCGGCCTGGATAGCCGGGCACCCTCCGGCCGGCTGGCTGGCGGGCCCCAGGAGGACCCACCAGCCGGCGGCTCATAAAACGGTCACGTCACTCGAAGTCGTTCCACTGGATCGTGAACCCGTCGGTCAGCGAGTCCCAGTTCGGGACGTTGAGGGTACGCAC
>JBOGZM010000263.1:0-2925 GCA_050697255.1 Solirubrobacterales bacterium | reverse complement strand
GGCGGCGGCCGCCGCGATGGCCGAGAACTTCGGATTCTGGCCACTGGGACGCCTGATCGACCGCTTCCACCCGGCGCGGCGCCGGCTCGAGCCGCTCGCCGGCAACCGCCGGGCGCTGGCGCAGGCGACGTGGCGGCACCTGCTGTTCGGCCTGGCGCTGGGGCTGCTCGAGTCCCGCCTGAACGGCCGTCCCGTACCATCTTCGCAACTGCCAGCGAGCGCTACCGGGAGACACGCATGAGCAACCGCACCTTCGTGATCGGCGTCGGCATGACCAAGTTCGAGAAGCCGGGCGCCCGGGATTGGGACTACCCCGAGATGGCCCGCGAAGCGGGCACGAAAGCCCTCGAGGACGCCGGCATCGCCTACGACGACGTCGAGCAGGCATTCGTCGGCTACTGCTACGGCGAGTCGACGTCGGGCCAGCGCGCGGTGTACGGGCTGGGGCTCACCGGCATCCCGGTCGTGAACGTGAACAACAACTGCTCGACGGGGTCGTCTGCGCTCTACATGGCGCGCCAGGCGGTGCGCGGAGGGCTCGCGGACTGCGCGCTGGCGCTGGGCTTCGAGAAGATGGAGAAGGGCTCGCTGGGCGTGAAGTACACCGACCGCACGAACCCGATCGACAAGCACCTGATGACGATGTTCGAGGTGCGGGAGCCGGAGCAGAGCCCGTTCGCCCCGCAGATGTTCGGCAACGCCGGCCGCGAGCACATGGAGCGCTACGGGTCCGAGCCGGACCACTACGCGTGGATCGGGTGGAAGAACCACAAGCACTCGGTCAACAACCCGTACGCGCAGTTCCAGGACGAGTACTCCCTCGAGGACATCAAGGCCGCGAAGATGATCCACGAGCCGCTCACGAAGCTCCAGTGCTCGCCGACCTCGGATGGCTCCGCGTGCGCGATCGTCGCCAGCGAGCGGTTCGTCGACGAGCACGACCTCTGGGGGCAGGCGGTCGAGATCGCCGGCCAGGCGATGGTCACCGACATGCCATCCACCTTCGAGGAGCGCAGCTCGATCAAGATCGTCGGCTATGACATGTCCAAGGAGGCGGCCGACCGCGCCTACGACGAGGCGGGCGTGGGGGCGGACGACGTCGACGTCGTGGAGCTGCACGACTGCTTCTCGGCCAACGAGCTGATCACGTACGAGGCGCTCGGGCTCGCGCAGGAGGGCGAAGGCCACAAGCTGGTCGAGTCGCAGGACACCACGTACGGCGGTCGCTGGGTCGTGAACCCGTCGGGCGGCCTGATCTCCAAGGGCCACCCGCTCGGCGCCACCGGCCTGGCGCAGTGCTCGGAGCTCACCTGGCAGCTGCGCGGCGACGCCGGCAAGCGCCAGGTCGAGGGCGCGAAGGTGGGCCTCCAGCACAACATCGGGTTGGGCGGGGCGGCGGTCGTGTCCGTCTACAGGCCCGCCGCCTAGCTGTTCGGGTCAGTCTGGCCCTGGCAGCGCCTCCCTGGGCCCGGACGCGGCTCGGAACAGCAGGATGCTGGCCACGACGAACCAGATCGCGATCAGGATCTGCGGAATGAAGGTGATCGACGCCAGCGCCAGGACTCCGATCACGACGCCCACCGCGCCGGCCCAGCCCGGCACGAGCCGGGCTCGCCGTGCCCCCAACGAGGCGGCGATGATCAACGCCGCCGCGCCGGCTCCTCCGGCGGAATGCATCACCCAGCTCGCGTCGCGGGCCGCGTGGATCAGCGCCGGGAATACCTGGTCCCGGTAGGTGTCGTCGCTCATGGTGACGATCCCGGCCTGCAGGCTGGTGGCGGCAAGTGCAAGCGCCGCATAGACAGCGCCTCCGACCGTGACCATCGTGGTCAGCAGCCCGTCGGCGTCGATGCGGCGGATGAACTGCCGCAACGCGCCCAGGAACCACATGAAGAAGAACACTCCGAGCAGGATCAGCGCCCATCCAAAGGCCGCCTGATCCCGGTTGCCCGAGTCGCCCCAGTACCTGATGACCTCCTGGGGCGGGGCGTCGAAATCGGGCGCCCCCGAATCGGTCAGGATGACCCCCAGGATGAACAGGACGACGTACGCGATGCCGCCGAGGGCCGCCCACCTTGCGAGGCCCGAGGGTCTTGCGGGTAAGGCAGTGCTCATCGCTTCCTCCCCTCGTAGTGGTCGCGTGAATCTAGCCGCTTAGCTGTCGTAGCCCAGGCCGAGGCGGTCGAGCAGCCGCAGCCACGGGCCTTGCCTCCCCTGGCGCCGGTCCGCGCGTGCGAGCGCGCGCCGCGTGGCCTGGATCACCCCCCAGCGCAGCGGCTCGGGCGGGAACGGGGTCGGACGCGTGCGCACGAGCGCCGAGCGGGTCGCCTCGGTGTCACGGCCCGCGAGCAGGTCGAGCGCCACGCGGGCGCCGAAGCGGCTCGCTCCGATGCCGAGCCCGGTGTGGCCGGCCGCGTACGCCACGCGGCCGCCGTGTGAGAGCCCGTAGAACGCGAAGAAGCGGCTGCACGTGTCGATCGGCCCGCCCCAGCGATGCGTGAAGCGCACACCCTCGAGCTGCGGGAACGTGCGAAAGAAGTGCTGTGCCAGACGCGCGAACGTCGCGTCGCGCTGCTCGCGGGCCGGGCCCATGCCGTTGCCGAAATGGTAGATCGCGTCGTAGCCTCCCCAGAGGATCCGGTTGTCGGCCGTGAGCCGGTAGTAGTGGAACCGGTTGGCGACGTCGCTCACCCCCTGCCGGCGCCGCCAGCCGATCGAGCCCATGCGCTCGGCGCCGAGCGGCTCCGTCACGAGCACGTAGTCCCAGACCGGCACGATGCGCCGGCGGACAGCGGCCACGGGGGAGCGAAAGGCGCCGGTCGCGAGCAGCGCCTGCCGGGCGCGGACCGAGCCGCCCGCTGCTCGCAGGTCGATCGCGTTTCCCACGCCCCGCAAGCGGGACACGGGCGTGTGCTCGTGCACCCG
>JBOGZM010000262.1:0-2479 GCA_050697255.1 Solirubrobacterales bacterium | reverse complement strand
CCGTGGACGCCACGGCCACGGGCGCCGCGGCGCTCGCCGCGGTGGGCGCCGGCCTGTGGCCGGGAACCTCGTCGATCGCGGACCGCATACCGGCCGGGGAGCGGTTCGAGCCACGTCGCGACGCCGCCTGGCGCAGGTCCGCGCATGCGGAGTGGCGCGACTTCGTCGAGCGCGTGACAGGGCTCTGAGCCGGTTGCGTCAGGCCTCGAGCGCGCGGCCGACGCTGTCGGCCACGCAGCAGGGCTTGTCCGAGCCCTCGACCTCGACGGTGAACCGTGTCACGACCTGCCACCAGCCCCCGCCGACCTCGTCGACCGAGGCGACCTCGGCCCTCGCGCGCACGCGGCTCCCGGCCGGCACCGGGGCGGGAAAGCGCACCTTGTTCCAGCCGTAGTTGACGCCCAGCTTGAACCCCGTCGAGGTGATCAGGTCGAGGCGGAAGCCGTCGATCATCGAGAGCGTCAGGTTGCCGTGCGCGATCGTCGTGCCGAACGGGCTCTCCCGCTTCGCGCGCTCGACGTCGACGTGGATCCATTGGTGATCGCCGGATAGATCGGCGAACGCGTCGATGTCCTGCTGGCGCACCTCGCGCCACTCCCCGGGCCCGATCTCCTTGCCGATCAGGTCCTTGAGCCCCTGGATGCCCTTCACCTCGGCGACCGCCATCGCGGCGAGCTTAGCGGCTCTCGAGCGCCTGGATCAGGATGGCGAGCAGCGATGGGAACAGGTCGCGCGGGATCGCTTTCGGATCCGCCAGGTGCTGCAACGCCAGGCCGTCGGCGAGCGCCACGACCGCTGCGCCGATCTCTTCAGCCGTCAATCGCATCGGGACGCCCATTTCGTCCGCCTTCTCCTGGATCAGGCCGCCGATGAAGGTGCGGACGACTACGAAGCGTTCCGCGTGCCGGGGCCGCAGCTCGTCGTCTCGGACCCAGATCGTCCAGAACTCGATCATCAGCGCGTACAGGTCCGGCTCTTCGTCGAGGAAGGCCATCCACTCACCGGCTGCCGCGCGCAGCTTGTCGACCGGGTCGTCATGCGCCCGCGCGGCGGTCACGATCCGTTCCGCGATGCGCGCGATCTCCCGCTCGAGCAGGGCGAGCAGCACCTCGTCCTTTCCCGCGAAGTTCGAGTACAGCGCGCCGATCGTGTAGCCCGCCTCCGAGGCGATCTCCTCCACCGGGGCGCGCCGGTAGCCGCGCCGGCCGAAGACCGTCGCCGCCGCGTCGAGCAGGCGCCGGCGCGTCACCTGCCTGCTCTCGTCCCGCGTCATCGGCGCCTTCGCCATGGCTCGAAGTTTAATAGTGCCGCTACTTGGATAGTATGACTATGCGAATAGCGCTACTATCCGGCAGGTTGGGAGGAACGGGCCGTGAGCGAAGTGGAGACTGCGGTGATCGGAGCGGGCGCCGCGGGCCTGGGAGTGGCGGCGGAGCTGCGACGTCGCGGCGTGCACGACGTCGCCGTGCTCGAACGAAGCGACGCGGTCGCCTCCAGCTGGCGCACCCGTTACGACGGCCTGCATCTGAACACGATCAGGCGGCTCTCGGGCCTGCCCCGCCGTTCGATCCCGGCGAATGCCGGCAGCTGGCCCTCGCGCGAGGCGTTCATCGCCTACCTGGAGGACGTCGCGATGCGCTCTGGCCTCGACGTCCGCTTCGGCGTCGAGGTGCAGCGCGTCGATCGCGAGGGAGGTCACTGGACGCTGCTGACGTCATCGGGTCCGCTGCGGGCTCGCTACGTGGTCGTCGCAGCGGGCTATGACCGCGTGCCACGAATACCGGACTGGCCTCGGCGAGACGGGTTCACGGGCGAGCTGCTCCACGCCTCGCGGTTTCGCAACTCCAGCCCCTACCAGGCCAAGGATGTGCTCGTCGTCGGCGTCGGCAACACCGGGACCGAGATCGCCACCCGGCTCGCGGACGGCGGCGCAGCGCGGGTGCGGGTGTCGGTCCGCACCCCGGTCAACATCATGCCGCCGAGGTTCCTCGGCGTCCCGGCCACCGTCCTCGCCCGGATGAGCGAAGACGCCCCGGCGTGGCTCGTGGATCGGATGGGCTTCCTGATGCAGCGCCTGGCCTGGGGCGACCTCTCGCGATACGGCATGCCGCGCTCGCCCTACGGCATCGCCACCGAGCTCCAGGTCAGGGGGCTCGGCGCGACGCTGGACCGCGGCTTCGTGGCGGCGCTGAAGGCGGGCCGTCTCGAACTGGTCGCCGCGGTGGCGGGCTTCGACGGCGCCCACGTGGTGCTCGCCGGCGAGCGGCGCATCCAGCCGGAGGTGGTGATCGCTGCGACCGGCTACCGGCAGGGGCTCGACCCGCTCGTCGGTCATCTCGGTGTCCTGCTCCCGTCGGGCAAGCCGGCTGTGCACACCGGGCGCGCGCATCCCGCCGCCCCCGGCCTGTACTTCAACGGCTACTGGCTGCCGCTGTCCGGCCAGCTTCCCGCCATGCGCCGCACCTCCGGCCGGATCGCG
>JBOGZM010000261.1:0-8013 GCA_050697255.1 Solirubrobacterales bacterium | reverse complement strand
GCGCGTTACCGGCCGGGCCGGCCGGCGCCCGGGCCCGCGAGGTCGCCGAAGCTCCACAGCTTGTTGCCGATGAAGTTGAGCGGCGTCGCCGCGAGGATCGCCATCGCCTGCGCAAGCACCTTCTCGGTGCCCGCGACGCTGACCAGCAGCTCCAGGACGATCAGGTTGAAGCCCAGCGCCAGCAGGCTGACCGTCAGGAAGCGCGCTGCCTGGAAGCCCATGTGGCCCTCCCCGGCGGCAAACGTCCAGTGCCGGTTCCAGAGGAAGTTGTTCGTCACGGCCACGCAGAAGGCCAGGATCGCGGCGAGGATGTAGTGCACCTCGAACGCATGCACCAGAGTCGTGTAGACGGCGAGGTTGACGACGTATCCGCTTGCCCCCACGGTTGAGAACTTGACCAGCTGTACCCAGTTCGCCGGTTTGCGCAGCCCCCGGCCTACGCGGAGCGCATGATCGGTCGCGCGGCCACGAGCGCCGGGTGCGGCATCGTCGAGTCGGCGTTCGAAGGGCGCGCGCGGAGGGTCTGGGCCGCGCGGTGCGGCAAGCGGTGCGTCGCGCTGCACCCGGGAGACGATAGCCGACGAGGCGGTGCGGTCAGACTGTCACAGCCTGCTACCGCACGCTGAATCCGCCGATCCCCTCCACCGGCTCGTCGGTGCACTCCACGTCCTGCACCGCCGCCAGGGGTGGGCCCCGCCGGCAGAGCGCGACCAGCTCCTCGACCGCATCCGGGTCGCCCTCGAAGACCGCCTCGACGGCGCCGTCCGGGCGGTTCCGCACCCAGCCCGCGACGCTTCTCTCGCGGGCGTGCCGGCGAACGATGTCGCGGAAGAAGACGCCCTGCACGCGTCCCCGCACGACCACCCTGCGCCGCACAGGCGCGCGGCTCAAGCGGGAACCCCGAAGTGGTCCAGCACGATGCCCGCCACGTCGGTGATCGACCACTGGCGGTCGCTGTTCGCGGCGTCGTGCACGTCAGGGCCGCAGTTCAGGAACGCCAGTGCGGCCAGGGAGTCGCCCCGGCGCAGCGATCCGTGACTCCCCCCGCCAACGTGATCGCTTCCCCCCCAGTCGACGAACTCGTACTCGCGCTGCGCGGACACGAGCACATCACCCGCGCCAGGGCAGCGCAGCGCCGCCCACACGCGGCGCAGCGCGTCCGGATACGTGCGGCTGGCCACGACCCCGTCCTGCGTCTCTGCCTCGATGGCATCGAGCCGCCCCTCGACATCCCAGCGCAGCCCGCGCCGATCGGTCAACTGGTTCCCCGGAGCGAACCGCAGCTCGCCGCGATCGCTCCACAGGCACGCCTCGTCCCCCTGCAGCCAGGCCAACAAGTCGACTCCCTCAATCGAGCGCAGGCGACGCAGCACCCGTCCGCGCAGGCGCTCGCGCGCTCCGCTGTCCGCGAGCGCGTACACCATCGCGGAGCGAGCGCCCGGCGACACGGCGACGTCCGCCGACGCCGGATCGGGATCGTTCGGCTGGAGCACGCGCCAATCCGAGAGCGATGTCATGAGGTTGATGCGGCGCGACACCGCGATCTGAGCGTGATCGGACATCAGGATCACGGCGTGATCGCTCAGGAACCGCTCCTGACCGCCGCCGGCGTCGGCGAGCTGCCGCAGACAGGCATCCGCCCGCTCGATCGAGGCGGTCGTCGCCTGGGGACCGTAGGTGTGGGAATGGTGGTCGTTGTCGGGAAGGGAGAACAGCAGGAAGTCGTACAGGTCGTAGCGCTCGATGTAGGCGCCGACACAGCCCGAGTACGGATCACGCGTGCCGGGCCGCGCAAGCGTGGCCTGGCAGTCGACGTCCTGCGACGCATACAGCTCTCCGTAGAACAGCTCGGAGGGCCCGTACACCGCCTGCCGCAGATTCGCAGCCTGCGCTACGCGGCGCATCCAACCCTGGAGACCCATCTCGTGCCGGGTCCGCCCCCGATAGATCAGGAACGGCGTGCAGGCCGTCCGCACCCCCGCGTCCTCGAGCCGCTCGAAGATGGTCGGAGTGCGACGGCTGAGGTGGTCGAAGTTGATGTTGTAGACCGTGTCGGTGATCGTGCGCAGCACCCCGAAGGTGCGCACGGCGGCACCCGATGACCCGTAGTCGACGTAGCGGCCCTCCCCCCGGTGGTACCAGCAGATGGACGGCACGCCGTGCTCGTCGGGCAACCTGCCGGTGGTGATGGCGGCCGCGGCGGCGGGCGTCACCGACGGGAAGACGCTCACGCAATCAGGGTGGTACCTGCCCCTGCGCATGATCTCGCCGAACAGCGGCGCGCGACCCTCGGCGACGGCACGCTCGAGCATCGCGGGCTTCAATGCGTCCACGACGACCAGGACGAGCTTGGTCATGAACAACTGCCGTCGGCCTGCAAGCAGACCGACGGGTTTGCGCTTGCGCGAGCGTTCCGTCTCACCGCAGGATGCGAAGGCCTTCGTACTTCTCCGCCGCGCGGCGGCGGCGCACCAGCAGCACCCATGCGCAGAATGCGAGCGCCACGCACGCGACCGGCTCGAGCAGGACGGCGATTGCCGCCAGAGCGAGCGCGGCAAAATCGACGATCAGCCGAAACGTTCCCCCGGCGCCGCTCTCGTCGCGCGCCGACAGTCGCTCCTCCGCGCCACCGAGGAACACGCGCGCGGACATGAACGCGGCCAGCGCGACCAGCGCGCCGGCGAACAGGCCCAGCTCTGACATGTAGTCCCTCTCAGAGAGCGATCCCGCGAACAGGACACCTCCGATCGCCGCGGCGGCAACTGCCCAAGCGGCCTCCGAAACGGGAATCCCCGAGCGTTCCACCCACCAGGCGCCGACGATCATGGCGAGCATGATCGCGAGCCACACGATCGACTCGAGGAACTCGTACTCCGTGCCGTCGAAGTCCACGCCGATGTCCGCACGTGCCATCGCACCCACGAGCAACGGGACGAGGAAGGTGCGGACGCCTGCCGCCAGCGACGTGCCGATTCCCTGCGAGATGGCGAGAAAGAGGTCCATGTCTATGCTCTATCGTCCATTGTCACGGTTCGGCAAGCGAAGCGGGGCGACGCAGGGTCCTCGCCGCCCGAACGCGTGCACCGCGGCGCTCGCCGCAGAGGTCCGCTCGGCCTTGGGGCGAAGGACTTCAGCGTGAAGGACAGGCACCAGACCACAAGCCACGAGATCGAGCGCTACGCGGGCCTGTTCGCCAAGCGCACGAGCCACATGCGCTCCTCCGCGATGCGCGACCTGATGGCGATCACCGCTCGACCGGATGTGATCTCGCTCGCCGGCGGCCTGCCCGACACGTCGTCCTTCCCGCCGGAGACGTTCGCCTCGCTCATGGACCACATTGCGCGCGAATCCTGCGCGCCCGCGCTGCAGTACGGCCCCACCGAGGGCTTCGACGAGACGAAGTGGCGGATCGCGGAGGTGATGGCGGCCGAGGGCATGCGCGCCGATCCCGACGACATGGTCGTGACCACCGGCGGACAGCAGGTGATCGACCTGGTCACCAAGACCCTGATCGACCCCGGCGACGTCGTGATCTGTGAAGCGCCGACCTATCCGGGCGCGATCCCGACCTTCTCCAGCTACGAGGCGGACGTGATCCAGATCGAGATGGACTCCGACGGGATGCGCATCGACCTGCTGGAGGAGACCCTCGTCCGGCTCGACCGGGAGCGGCGGCGGCCGAAGTTCATCTACACCGTGCCCACCTTCCAGAATCCCGCCGGCGTGACGCTGTCGGCTCCCCGCCGCAAGCGGCTGGTCGAGATCGCGCGGGAGCGTGAGCTGTTGGTGCTCGAGGACAACCCGTACGGGCTCCTGCGCTACGAGGGTGAGTCGCTGCCGCCGTTGTATGCGCTCGACGGCGGCGAGTACGTCATCTACCTGGGCACCTTCTCGAAGATCCTGTCGCCCGGGATCAGGCTCGGCTGGGTCAGTGCGCCCGGCCCGGTGCTGTCGAAGATCAAGCTCGGCAAGCAGGCTGCCGACCTCTGCACCTCGTCGCTGACCCAATTCTTCGTCGACGCCTATTTCGACGAGGGCCGCTGGCGTCACTACGTCTCGGACCTGTGCGCGATCTACAGGCAGCGGCGCGATGCGATGCTCGACGCGCTGGCCGAGTTCTTCCCGCGCGAGGCCGAGTGGACCCAGCCCAGCGGCGGCCTGTTCATCTGGGCGACGCTGCCGGAGTTCATCAACACCGCGGACCTGCTCGCCAAGGCGCTGCGCGAGGAGCGCGTCGCCTTCGTGCCGGGGTCGGCCGCCTACGTCGACGGCCGCGGCGGAAGCTCGATGCGACTCAATTTCTCCGGCGCGAATGTGAACGACATCGTCGAGGGCATCCGCCGCATCGGCAAGGTGGTGGACGAGCAGGTGAGTCTGTACGCGACCTTCAGTCGCGAGCTGCCCAAGCCAGAAGAGAGCGGGCCGGACGACGTTGCCATGGGCACGCCCCCGGCCGAGCCCATGGCCGACGTGGTGGAGCTCCCGCGGCGTCGCGACGAGCGGCGCGCGCAGGGATCGTGACCCCGCGCCGGGTCGCCCTGTTGAAGGGTGGGCCCTCGCTCGAACGGCAGGTGTCGATGCGCTCGGCCGCACGCGTGGAGGACGCGCTCGAACGGCTCGACATCGAGCACGTGTCGGTAGACGTCGGGGGAACGCTGCTCGATGACCTGCGCGCAGCCGACGCAGACGTGGCGTTCGTCGCGCTGCACGGACGCGGCGGCGAGGACGGGACGGTGCAGGAGCTGCTCGAGATCGTCGGCATTCCGTACACCGGCTCCGGGGTCCTGGCCTGCATGCGTTGCATGGACAAGGTGCTGACGAAGCACATGCTGCGCGAGGTGGGCCTGCCCACGCCGGACTTCTTCGCCTTCAGCGAGATCGCGTTCAAGGAGCTCGGCGCCGGGGAGGCGCTGCCCGCGATCGAGGAGCGGCTCGGCTTCCCGATGGTCGTGAAGCCGGCCGCGCAGGGGTCCGCGCTGGGCATCAAGTTCGCGCGCGACGCCGCCGACGTGCCCGAGGCGCTGATCGCAGCCTTCAGCTATGACGATCGCGTCCTGCTCGAGCGCCACGTCGAGGGGCGTGAGCTTGCGGTGAGCCTGCTCGAGGGGGCCGCCGGCGTGGAAGCGCTTCCAATCGTCGAAGCCAAGCCGCGACAGGAGTACTTCTTCGACTTCGAGGCGCGCTACGAGATCGGAAAGACGGATTTCGCCTGCCCGGCCGAGCTTCCCGACGACGTGACCGCTCGTGCGCAGGAGCTGGCGGTGGAGACGTACCGTCTGCTCGGTTGCTACGGGTTCGCGCGCGTCGACATGATCCTCTCCCCGACCGGCGACCCGCAGGTGCTCGAGGCGCAGGCGATCCCGGGACTCACCGAGACGAGCCTCCTGCCGCAGGCCGCCGAGGCGGCCGGCATCTCGTTCGAGCAACTCGTGGCGCGCATGCTCGAACAGGCTCTCGCGCGTACCGCGCAGCAGCCTGTTCGAACGTAGGCCGTCGATCTGCAAGCAGATCGACGGGTTCGTGGCAGGGCGAATTCCCTCTAACCCGAACCCGATGCGAAGTCTTCAGGCGTCACCTCGTCGAGAAACCGCTTGAACTGGTCCACGACCTCCTCGGTGTCCTCCGCCTCGTGCTCGAACTCGATCGCGCTCTCCTGGATCACGTCCTCGGCCGCGAAGATGGGCGCCGACATCCGCACCGCCACGGCGAGGGCGTCGGAGGGCCGTGAGTCGATCTCGACCTCCTGGCCGTTGACGCGCAACGTGATCGAGGCGAAGAAGGTGTTGTCCTTCAACTCGGTCACCGACACGCGGGTGCACTGCGCGTCCAGCTCGTTGATCATCTCGCTGATCAGGTCGTGCGTCATGGGCCGGGGCGTGGTGGCGCCCTGAAGCTTCATCAGGATCGCAGCCGCCTCGGGGTGGCCGATCCAGATCGGGAGGAACTTGTTGCCGTCGATGGTCTTCAGGAGCACGATCGGCTGCTTCCCGACCATGTCGAAGCTGACTCCGTAGATGACCATCTCCTGCACTCTTAACGCTCCCTAAGCCGCGGCGGCGGGTGGTCCGGCCATTATAGGAACCGCTCTGCAGCAGACAGGCACCCTCACGGCTGCAAGGGCTCAGGTGGGCGATCCTGGACTCGAACCAGGGACCTCCTCCTTATCAGAGAGGCGCTCTGACCGACTGAGCTAATCGCCCGTGCCGTGTCCGGCTGCGGGCGATTCTAGCGGAGCCGAATGGCCCTCAGGCAGCGTTGCCGCGGCTGATGCGGCGCGTCATTTCGCGCACCTCGGAGAGATCGTCGAACGGGATCTCGACCATGCCGCCACGCCGGCCGAGACGCACGCGCACCTCGGCTCCCAAGGCCGTCGTGAGGGTCTCCTCGACCTCGCGCGCCGCCGCGATCGCGTCTGCGCTCTGCAGCCGTGCCTTGCGCCGGCGCGCCGGGCGATCCGTACCCGCGCCGCGCGCGAGCGCCTCGGTCTGGCGCACCGACAGCGAGCGGTCGCGTGCCTCGCGCGCGACCCTGCGGCGGGCGTGATGATCCGATGCCTGGAGCACGGCGCGACCATGCCCCTCCGACAGCTCACCGGTCTCGAGCAGCGCGAGCACCTCGTCGGGCAGCTCGAGCAGGCGCACCAGGTTCGAGATCGCCACGCGGCTGCGGCCGACCCTGCGCCCCACCTCTTCCTTCGTGAGGCCGAAGTCGTGAACCAGGGCGGCGCAGGCGCGCGCCGCCTCGACCGGGTTCAGGTCCTGGCGAGCCATGTTCTCGATCATCGCCAGCTCCAGGCGCTCGCCCTCGGCCGCAGCGCGCACGACGGTCGGGATCCGCTCGAGCCCGGCGATGCGCGCAGCGCGCAACCGTCGCTCGCCGGCGAGCAACTCGTAACGGCCGCCGGGAAGCGGGCGCGCCAGAACGGGCTGCAGCACGCCGTGCGCGCGGATCGAGTCGGCCAGCTCCTCCAGCTCGGCGTCACCGAAGGTGCGCCGCGGCTGGTCCGGGTTCGGCACGAGCAGGTCGAGCGGGAGCTGGTGGAGCGTCTCGTCGCTGCCCTGCGCATCCGGGAGGATCGCCGCGAGGCCGCGGCCGATGCCGCGCTCAACCACGGGCGGTGACCTCCTTCGCCAGCTCGAAGTACGCATCGGAGCCGGAGCAATGGGGATCGTGATGGATCACCGGCCGGCCGTAGCTCGGCGCCTCGCCGATCCTCACGTTCCGGGGGATGACCGTCTGCAGGACCAGCCCCGGAAAGTGCCTCCGCAGCTCGGCCTCCACGTCATGGGCAAGCCGCGTGCGCCCGTCGTACATGGTCAGCAGCATCCCGGCCACCTCCAGCCGCGGGTTCAGCTCACGCTGGATCAGCGCCAGCGTCTCGAGGAACTGGGCGAGGCCCTCGAGCGCCAGGTATTCGGCCTGGACGGGGACGAGCACGCGGTCCGCGGCCACCAGGGCGTTCACCGACAGCGGCCCCAGCGAGGGCGGGCAGTCGAGCACGATGCGGTCGAACAGCGACTTCGCCGGCTCCAGCACGGTCCGCAGCCGCTGCTCGGAGGACTCGAGCCGCGGCAGCTCCACGGTCGCGCCGGCGAGGTCCGGGGTCGAGCAGACGACGCTCAGGCCCTCGATCGCACTGGCCCGTGCAGCATCGGCGAGCGCTGCCTGGCCGAGCAGGCAGGAATAGGTGTTCGGCTCGGCATCCTTGGGCATCCCGAGAGCCACGGTCGCATTGCACTGCGGATCCAGGTCCACCAGCAGCGTGCGGCAACCGGCCTCCGAGACACAGGCCGCGAGGTTGACGGCGGTCGTGGTCTTCCCCACGCCGCCCTTCTGGTTTGCCACCGCATAGACGATCGCCATCGCGCTGAGTCGAAGATACCGGCGACCCAGGTCGTAATCGGACCGCCGGCCGCCGTTTGCCCCACCTTCCGAGGTTCGGGACCGAACCGTCCATTCCTTGCTCGAGGGTCTTGGTTCGGAGTCGAACCTTCCTTGTGCGAAGGTTCGCGG
>JBOGZM010000260.1:0-6891 GCA_050697255.1 Solirubrobacterales bacterium | reverse complement strand
CACTCACGCTGCCTGCCGAAACGCTTGCCGTCTGGGCCTTCGTCTGCCTGTGCGTGCTGGCCGTCGTGGGGTTCTTCACATGGGTGACGTATCCCAACTACGACAGCTACTACTCGCTGCTCTGGGGGAAGGAGGTGCTGTCGCTCGAGAACCCGAGTTTCGAGGCCTACCGAGCGCCCACGGAGCACCCGCTCGCGATCGCGTTCGGGGCCGCCCTGTCGCTGCTCGGTCAGGACGCCGACCGCGTGATGGTCCTGATCACGCTGTTCGCGTTCGTGACCCTGGCGGCCGGCACCTACCGTCTCGGGCGCCTGTGCTTCACGCCCTTCGTGGGGGCGCTGGCCGCGCTGCTGGTGCTGACCCGCTTCGACTTCCCCTCGCTGGCGGTGCGGGCCTACCTCGACATCCCCTTCATGGCCATGATCGTGTGGGCCGGCGCGCTGGAGGTCGGGCGGCCGCGACGCGGGACGGTCGTCTTCCTCCTGCTCGCCGCGGCGGGCCTGCTGCGCCCCGAGGCGTGGATCCTGTCGGGCGTCTACTTCCTGTGGATGAGCTGGGACGCGTCGTGGGCTCAGCGCCTCCGGTACGCGGCGCTGACCGCGATCGGCCCCATGCTCTGGGTCGCGACGGATTTCGTGGTGACGGGCGACCCGCTGTTCTCGCTCTCTTCCACCAAGGATCTCGCGGCCGAGCTGGACCGCACGCGGTCGGGCGGCGACGTGCTGTCCGCACTGCCCGGGTATCTGCGCGGCACCGTCAAGACGCCGGTGTACTTCGCGGGCCTGCTCGGCCTGGCGATCGCGATCTGGGAGTTCCCCCTGCGCACGATCGTGCCGCTGGTGCTGTTCCTGGCGGGTGCGTTCACGTTCGTCGCGACAGGGCTCGCCGGCCTGTCCGTGATCGTGCGCTACCTGCTCGTGCCGTCGGTGATGATGACCCTGTTCGCGGCCGTGGCGCTGGGCGGCTGGACGATGACGCCGCGCGGCTCGCGCCTGCGCCGGGCCTGGGCGGTGGGAGCCGCGGCGATCACGGTCGTGGGCCTCGCCTACACGAGCGTGAACCCGCCGAGCCTCGAGCGCTTCAACAACGAGCTGTCGTTCCGGGGCGAGCAGGGGCGCAGCCTCCACCGGCTGCTCGAGACCGGCGCGGTCGGGCGCGGGCTGCGCTGCGGCGCGGTGTCCGTCCCGACGCACAAGCTGATCCCGGACACGCGCTGGGTCCTCGACCTGGGCGCGAGCCGCGTGGTCGCGCGCTCGGACCCGGCGGCCGCGTCACAGCGCAAGGCGCGGTACGGGATCGCGATCTTCCCGGTCGGGCGCACGAACGTGCTGCGCACCGGGTTCGCCGTGAACACGGATGCGATCACGCAGGTGCCCGCTCCGGGCTTCCAGCGGATCGCAACCGACAAGTACTTCGCCGCGTACCTGCGTTGCCCACCCGGGCGTGCGTAGTCGCCTGCGGCGCCGCGCGCCGTCCCCGTTCGCGCTGGCGCTGACGGGCGTCCTGGCGCTCGCCTTCGGGCTGCGGCTGTGGGGGATCAAGCACGGGCTGCCGTTCGTCTACAACGTCGACGAGGCCTCGAACTTCGTCCCCACGGCGGTCGGCTACCACTTCACCGACAGCTACAACCCGCACTACTTCATCAACCCGCCCGCCTTCTCGTACCTGTTGCACGTGGTGCTCGGGACGTGGTTCGGCGGCGGGTGGCCGTTCGGCGCCGGGGACGAGGTCGGCACCGCCTTCGCGACCGACCCGACCGCCGTGTTCGTCGCCTCGCGCGCGACCTCGGCGGTGCTCGGCACGGCGGCCGTCGGGTTCGTCTGCCTGACCGGGGCGCGCCTGTTCGACCGGCGGGTCGGCCTGGTCGCCGGGGCCGTGATGGCGGTTGCCTTCCTCCCGGTGTTCTACTCGCATCTGGCGCTGAACGACGTGCCGGCGCTGCTTCCACTGGCCGTGTCGGCGTACGGCAGCGCGGGCGTGCTGACGCGCGGGCGTCCGGTGGACTACGCCGTCGCCGGCGCCGGGCTCGGCCTCGCCGCGGCCACCAAGTACACGGCGGGCATCGTGGCGCTGCCGCTGGTCGTCGCCTGCGGCTCCCAGCTGCTTGCCGATCGCCGGGCCGCGCTGCGCGGCATGGGCCTGGCAGGCGCGCTGGCCGCCGCCTGCTTCGTGCTCGCGAATCCGCACTCCTTGCTCTCGTTCGACGAGTTCTGGGCGGACGTGCGCAAGCAGGAGGAGGCGGCGTCGGGCTTCGCCAAGCTGGGCCTCGACTACGACTCCGGCGTGCTCTACTACCTGTGGGTGCTCACCTGGGGGCTCGGCTGGGTGCCGCTCGCGGCCGCCGTCGCGGGGGCTGTGCGCGTGTTCGCGGAGGACTTGCGAAGGGCGCTCTTCCTCGTTCCGTGGCCGGTCGTCTTCCTCGTCTACATGGGTGCGCAGGAGCGGTTCTTCGGGCGCTGGCTGCTGCCCGCGTTTCCCGCGCTCGCGTTGCTGGCAGGGCTGGCCGTCGTGCGCGCGGTCGATGCGCTCGACACACGCCCGCGGGCATGCGGGGCCGTGAGCACGACGCTCGTCACGGCGCTGATCGCACAGGGTCTCTTCTACAGCGTCCACGTCGACCGCGTGCTGTCGCGCGACGACACGCGCAACGAGGCGCGCGCCTGGATGGCCGCCAATGTCCCGGCGCAGTCCAAGGTCGTAGTCGAGCCGATCGTGCCGGACGCCTGGTTCGCCGACCCCGACGTCCATGACGCCCGGACCGCCCGCGCCCGCGGGCTCACCCGCTCGGGCCGGCGCTGGGTCAAGTTCGCGACGGGGCGCACCACGCTCGACGCGCTGGGTCGCAAGATCCCCGGCGGCAAGGGCCGCGACGTCAGCATCGAGGACTACGAGCGCACGCTCCGTCCCGCGCTCGTGGGGTCCTACGCGCGCGGTGGCTACTGCTGGGTGGTCTCGGGATCGACGCAGTACGGTCGCGCCTTCGCCGACCCCGGCGCGGTTCCGAACGCGATCGCCTACTACCGCACGCTCGCCCGCCACGCCGACGTCGCGCGGGTGGTGACGCCCTACGGAGGGGGTGACGGCGCCGTTGCCTTCAACTTCGACTGGAGCTTCAACCACTACCCGCGCGCCTACGACCGACCCGGGCCCACCGTCGTGATCCAGCGCCTGCGTGCGGGGGCCTGTGCGGACGGAGGATCCTCCGACGCAGGGTGATCTGCCTGCATCCATGCAGGGTCGGACGGCTCGGCGCCGGGCCCGCGGAGTAGAATCGCCCGCACGGAGCACGGATTGACGGCACGGGAAACCCGGCACATGCGAAGAGCGATCGAGCTCGCGGAGCTCGGTCGTGGGCATACCCATCCGAACCCACTGGTGGGGGCCGTGATCGCACGCGACGACCACGTCCTGGGAGAGGGGTACCACGCCGCCTACGGCGATGCGCACGCCGAGGTCGCTGCGATCGCGGCCTGCGAGATCGACCCGATCGGCGCCACGATGTACGTCACGCTCGAGCCGTGTTGCCACCACGGTCAGACCCCGCCCTGCACCGACGCGATCGTGAACGCGGGCATCAGCCGCGTGGTCGTAGCCTCGGACGACCCGACCGCGAAGGCATCCGGCCGCGGCCTCGGGATCCTGCGCGACGAGGGCGTCGACGTGCTGGTGGTCGACGGTGACGTCTCACACAGTGCCCGGCTCCTGAACCAGCCGTTTCGCAAACACGCGCGCACCGGCCGCCCGCTCGTGATGTTCAAGTCGGCGATGAGCCTCGACGGCCATATCGCGACTCAGACCGGCGATTCGAAGTGGATCTCCGGGGAGGAGAGCCGCGGGCTGGTCCATCGCTGGCGCGCTGAGGTGGACGCGGTCTGCATCGGCATCGGCACGGCGCTCGCGGACGATCCGCTGCTGACCGCGCGCACGCCGGCGGCGACGCGCCAGCCGACGCGCGTGGTGTTCGACTCCGAGGCGCGGCTGCCGACCGACAGCCAGCTCGTGCGCACGGCGCCGGAGGCGCCCCTGATCCTGGTTGCCTCGCGAGCCGCCCAGCGTTCGCAGCTCGAGGGGTTGAAGGCGGCCGGAGTGGAGATGATCGTCGCGGCCGGAGGCACCGAGGCCGAGCGCGTCACCGACGCCCTCGACAAGCTCGGGGCGATCGGCGTTCAGAGCCTGCTGCTCGAGGGTGGTCCGCGCCTGGCCGGATCGTTCCTCGACGCCGGCGAGGTGGACGAGATGCGGATCTTCATCGCGCCGATCGCGCTCGGCGGCCGCGGCGCCCGCATGTCCATGGAGGGAGAGGGCGCCGACACGATCGAGCACGCCCAGCACGCGCACTCGATGTGCGTTGAGGCCGTGGGCGAGGACGTGCTGATCGCGGCCCGCCTGAAAGAGTGGTAGAGGCGGGCCATTCCCTGAAAGGCTTGGTACCGCCTGGGCTCCCAAGACCTTCAGCGATGCCAGGATCGACCTGCGCATGTTCACCGGCATAGTCCGGGAGATCGGCCGCGTCGTAGAAGCGGCCCGGGACGGGGAGGGCCTCAAGCTCAGCATCGAGGCGGCGCTGGCCGAAGAGCTCGGCCCCGGGGACTCGGTGGCGGTGAGCGGCGTCTGCCTGACGGCTGTGGAGCCCGGCGACACCTCGTTCACGGCGGACCTCAGCCCGGAGACCGTGTCGCGCAGCTCGCTGGGGGCGCTCGCGGCCGGAGACAGGGTGAACCTCGAGCTGCCGCTACGACCCACCGACCGGCTCGGTGGCCATATCGTCCAGGGCCACGTCGACGGCGTGGGCACGATCGAGGCGGTGAGCGGAAACGGGCCGGCACGTGATGTCCGCGTCTCGGCTCCGACCGTCGTGCTGCGGTACGTGGTCGAGAAGGGCTCCGTGACCGTCGACGGGGTGAGTCTCACGGTCACCGCCGTCGACGACGCCGGCTTCTCCGTGTCCCTGATCCCCGAGACCCTCGTGCGCACCACCCTCGGCACGGGCAGCCCGGGCCGCCCGGTTAACCTTGAGGTGGACGTGATCGCCAAGCATGTGGAAAAACTGCTGCAGCGATGAGCGAGGAATCTCGGTTCGCCAGCATCGAGGAGGCGCTCGAGGACGTTCGCGCCGGCCGGATGGTGGTCGTGTGCGACGACGAGGACCGCGAGAACGAGGGTGACCTGACGCTCGCGGCCCAGTTCGCGACGCCCGAGAACATCAACTTCATGGCGCGCGAGGCGCGCGGCCTGATCTGCCTCGCGCTCACTCCCGACCGCTGCGACGAGCTGGGCCTGGACCTGATGGCGGCCAAGAACGAGTCCGCCTTCGAGACCGCGTTCACCGTCTCCGTCGAGGCGCGCGAGGGAGTCACCACGGGCATCTCCGCCCACGACCGCGCCCACACGATCCAGGTCGCGATCGACCCGCGCACCGAGCCGCACGGCCTGGTGCAGCCGGGGCACGTGTTCCCGCTCAAGGCGCGGCCCGGGGGGGTGCTGGAGCGCACCGGGCAGACCGAGGCCGGGGTGGACCTGGCACGCCTGGCCGGCCTGATCCCGGCTGCGGTGATCTGCGAGGTGATGCGCGACGACGGGCAGATGGCGCGGATCAAGGACCTGATCCCGTACTGCGAGCGCCACGGCCTGAAGATGATCACCGTCGCGGACCTGGTGAAGTACCGGCGGCGTACGGAGAAGCTGGTCGAGCGGGTGGCCGAGGCCCACCTGCCCACCGAGTTCGGGGAGTTCGACGTGGTCGGCTACCGGTCGCTGATCGATACGAAGCATCACGTCGCGCTCGTGAAGGGCGACGTGGCTGCGGCGGGACGGGCTGGCGAGGCCGTGATGGTGCGAGTCCACTCCGAGTGCCTCACCGGCGACGTGTTCCACTCGATGCGCTGCGACTGCGGTGAGCAGCTCGCCGACGCGCTCGGGAGGATCCAGTTGGAGGGACTCGGCGTGCTTCTGTACCTCGCGCAGGAGGGGCGCGGGATCGGCCTGCTGAACAAGCTGCGCGCGTACAAGCTCCAGGAGGACGGCCTCGACACGGTGGACGCGAACCTCGAGTTGGGCCTGCCCGCCGATCTGCGCGACTACGGCATCGGGGCGCAGATCCTGGTCGACCTCGGGCTGCGGCGCATCCGGATCCTCACCAACAACCCGAAGAAGATCGTCGGGATGGAGGGTTACGGCCTCGAGGTGGCCGACCAGATCCCGATCGAGCAGGTCCCCGGCGAGCACAACCGCGACTACCTGCGCGCGAAGCGTGACCGCCTCGGCCACACGCTGCATCACCAGGGGCTGCCGCTGGACGAGCAGCTGTTCAAGGAGGAGCGGGAGGCCGACCGCCGCCGCAAGGAGGTCGAGTCGCGGCTCGTGATGGGCGTGGTCGACCAGTCGGATCTCGAAAAGTGAGCGCGGCCGGCGGCGCCCGGTTCGCGATAGTCCGCGCGACGTTCTACGAGGAGCTGGCCGAGCGCCTCATGCGCGGAGCGATGGACGGCTTCCGCGAGCATGGAGTCGCCGACTCGGATGTCGACGCCCATGACGTGCCCGGGGCGTTCGAGCTGCCGCTGGCAGCGAAGGCATGCGCGGAGTCCGGCCGGTATGCCGGCGTGGCGTGCCTGGGCGCCGTGATCCGGGGTGAGACCGACCACTACGAGTACGTCTGCGAGGCCGCCACCCACGGGATCTCCCGCGTCCAGTTGGACACAGGCGTGCCGTGCGCGTTCGGGGTCCTGACCGTGGACGACATGGACCAGGCGCTCGCGCGCACGGGCGGCGGCAAGCGGGACTCGGGCTACGACGCTGCCCTCGCCACGGTCCACATGGCGCGGCTGGTCGGCTCCCTGCGCCCGGATTCCTGACTGCGGGCCGGAGGGCTAAACTTCCGCGGATGCCGAAGGT
>JBOGZM010000259.1:0-4645 GCA_050697255.1 Solirubrobacterales bacterium | reverse complement strand
CCTCACCGACGCCATCACAAAATTAATAAGATGATAGAGGACGGTCGCGATGCGTCCGCGAAGCGTCAGGGGGTCGTGTGCGATCCCGAGCTGGCGCTGGATCGTCGCCGCGTCGAAGTACACGCGCTCGCACACGAGCCGGTCCTCCTCGAACAGGAACAGAGCGGCCATGCGGCAGGTGAAGGATCGCCCGGTGGGCGGCAGCCCCCGGAACGTGCCCAGGTGCGTTCCCTTCAGGTCGAACTCGGCGATCACGGCGCCCTCGGCATGGTGCAGCTCGATCAGCTCGTTGCGCTGGTCTGGGAAGGCGCGCCGCGACTCCTCGAAGTAGCGCGCCACCTCACCCTCCCCGTCGTGAACGTCGCCGGTTGCGATCAGCTCGTAGCGCGGGTGGTGGAACGTGCTCATGGTGGTGTCGAAGTCCAGCCGGTTCTCCGACTCCATGTGCTCGCGCACGATCGCCTCGCGCCTGCGGCGCAGCGCCGCGCTCGGTCCCTGGTTCGTCCCGGAGCGGCGGGCAGTGCTCAACGGCCTGCCTCCGGCCGGTCCCTCTGCTGCTGCTGGCGGGCGGTGCGCACGTCGTCCTCGGGGAGCAGGAACTGGGTGCAACGGAAGAGGGCGATCACGCGCTCGTCCTCCTCCCGGACGACGGTCGCGTCCCACACCTGGGTGCGACCCCCGCCGTGGATGAGCCGGGCGCTGCAGCGCAGGGCACCGTCGCGGGCGGTCGCGAGGAAATTGGTCTTGAGCTCGATGGTCGTGAAGGCTCCCGCGCCCTTGGGCAGCGAGGCCAAGCATCCCATCCCGGCGCTGGTGTCGGCAAGGGTGATCACCGTGCCTGCATGCAGGAAGTCGTTCGGGGCCAGATGCTCTTCCTTGAGCAGCAGGCGCGTCTCGACCGCCCCGCGCTCGATGCTCAGCAGCTCGACGCCGAACAGCCCCGGGAGGCGGCCCTCCATCGCCGCTGACATGCGCTCCCGCAGGGCCTCCACGCCGGGAAACCTACACTTGCGATCGATGCGGGGGTCGTTGACGGACGAGCAGGTGCGGGCCGCGGTCCAGGAGGCCCTCGACTCGCTACCCCCCGAGTTCGCCGCCCGGATGGGAGAGGTGGTGGTGGTTGTCGAGGACAGCCACCCGGACGGGTTGATGGGGATCTACGACCCGGTCGGAGGGCTCCAGCGGATCGTGATCTTCCGCGACGCGAACCCCACCACGGAGGAGGTGCGGCGCACGGTCTGGCACGAGGTCGGCCACTTCTTCGGGATCGACGAGGATCGCCTGCACGACCTCGGCTACGGCTAGACGATTGAGGACGGGATACTGGCGGCCATGATCCAGGACGACGTTCAGGTGGTGCAGAGGATGTTCGACCGATGGCGGGCCGGAGACGTGGCGCTGGAGGCGTTCCACGAGGACATCGAATGGGACTCGTCACTGTTCCCCGACGGCACGGTGGATCGCGGGCACGAGGGGGTGAGGCGCTTCCTGCGCCGCTGGCTCGGCACGTGGGAGGAGTACGCGATCGACCTCGAGCACCTGTTCGCCGCCGGCGATTACGTCGTCGCCTTCACGCGCGAGCGCGGCCGGGGGAAGGGCAGCGACGTGCCCGTGGAGCTCGAGGCGACCATGCTGTTCACGGTTCGCGACGGGAAGATCGTGCGCTTTCGCGGCTACCTCGACCGCGCGGCCGCGCTCGCCGCGGCGGGCCTGAGCGCGGCCGCCGCTCAGGAGCTGGCGGACTCGGGGCGCGTGTAGACCTCCTTCCGCCACGGCGGCGTGACCTCGAACGCATAGCGCTCCGTGCCGGTCAGGCGCTCCAGCGGCACGAGCGAGAGCTTCGAGGCGGGCGTCATCCGCTCGCCATACGGCAGATCGACCAGGTGGCCGGCGTGGCTGCCGCCGGAGACTCGGTACCAGCCCCCCGCGGTGCTCCAGTCGCTCGCATAGCCGCCGTGGGCGGTGGCGCGAGCGCTGACCCTGCCGCCCGGCGCGACGCGCACCTGGTAGGCCTCCCAGTCGTCCGGGTGGTAGCCCGGCCAGGCGTCGCCGAACACGCGGCCGATGCCGCCGGTGAAGCTCTCCGGGTAGTAGAACCAGTACTGGAGGTACAGCGCGCCGCCCCTGTCCCGCCGGTCCACCACGCGCGTGAAGGCGGTCACGGGCAGGCCGCTGGCCGAGCGCTCGATCGCCCCCGCCGCGTCGGACCCGTCCGAGCACCCGGTCTCGCGGCAGCGGCGGAAGTCGATCGGGAGCGCCGCGCTGCGGCGCTCGTACACGAGGTTCGGTGCATGGCTGCGCACCTGCTCGGCAAGCTCGTCGCCGTAGGCGAGGGCGAGCGAGTCGCGCTCCTCGCAGCCGCCCTCGACCGCGCACGCCAGGGCGTGCACGACGCGTTCGCCGAGACCCCAGGCATCCGTGCGCGCGACGACGACAGTCATCGCGGCGAACGCGAGCACCAGCGCGAGCAGCAGCGCACTCCACTCGACCGTGGCCTGTCCCGCCTGCGACCGACGCATCACCCACCGAGTGTAGATGCGCTTCGCAGACCTCCGGCACGGTGATCGTCAAGGTCCCGCAGCGGCTCCAGCACGAATGTGTGGCGCTCGCCCGTGCACCGCGCTCATCGCACCCCGACCGGCTCACCGCGCCGGCCCCGATCCATCCGCTTCAACTCCGCGTCGAGCTTCAGCGTGTCCTCGAAGATCAGGTCCTCGACCACGCGGCCCCAGCGCAGCCGCAGGAGCTGCATGCCCTCGTTGCGGTACGGCCGCCCGTCCCCGAGCGTCGCACTGATCGCGAGGTGCGCGGCGACCACCGTGTTCCAGGGCCAGCCGTTCACGACCACGTCCTGCGGCTCGATCCGGATGCCGGGGAACCGCCGCAGCATCTCCTCGAACCACTTCCGCACCGCCTGCCGGCCGCGTCGCTCGCCTCCCAGCGGGTGATCGCCGGAGAAGACAAACCGGGACTGCGGGCCGAACTGCCGCACGACCGGCTCGTAGTCGCCCTCGCTGAGGCGCCGGAACGCCCGCCGCACGATGCGCTTGACGATCAACTTGTACATGTCTACCTCCTCTGCTCCGAGGTCCCGCGGGCGAGGCGGCGCTCCATGCGCGCACACCACTCCGCAAGGAACTCCTGGTAGGCGATACCGAACTCGAGCGTTTGCAGCGGAGCCCGCGGCTCGCCCTCATCGGACTCCGGCTCGATCGCGCGCAGCTGCTCGGCGATGTGCTCGTGCGTCTGCCTGGTGCGCCGCACGAGAGAGAGCTGCTCGTCGCGCTTGAGGGCATCGGAAAAGAAGAACTTCAGGGCCCCCTCGTGTCGCAGCTCGATGTGCAGCGGGTCGTCGGACGTGAGCCAGGCGTGCAGAGCGCGCTCACCGGTCGCCGTCAGCTCATACGCCTTGCGGCGACGGCCGTTTGAGCGGTCCTCCTCGCCCCTGACCAGCCCCAATTGCTCCAGGCGGGCCAGCTCCGGATAGATCTGGCCGTAGCTGGCCGCCCAGAAGAAGCGCGTCGAGACGTCGACCAGCGACTTGATCTCGTAGCCGGTGCGCCGGCCCAGCTTCAGCATCCCGAGGATCACGTATGACGTCTTGCCTAGTTCCATCTATCGGCATGATGTATCCGCGCGATAGGTTATGCAAACCAGAAAACGACCACGGCTCCGCTCCCCCGAGCGACCGGTGGGGCACGAACGTATGTGGCGGAAGAAGCGCGGCGTCGCTACGCGCCGGCGCCGTTCGCGCCGGCGCCGTTGGTGCTCGCCGGCTTGCGGATCGTGCCGTAGTCGATCCCGCCGTACGTGAACGTCGGCACGATCGGCCACTGGCGGCGCCAGGCCGGCATCTCCGAGGACGGAAACACGTTCAGCCACCGCGGGTCGCGCGGGTTCGGGTCCGCGATCGCCTTCTCCTTCACCATCGAGTCGTACTGGTCGATCGAGTCCTCGAGGGTGTTGGCGTTCATCACCACCTCGCGGTTGAAGAACTCCGCGTACTTTCTGATCCCCGGGATCTTCGACTGCCGCGGGTGCCACGAGTCGGCGCAGACGCCGTTCTCGGAGGTGACCCACACGCCGTCGTCAGTGTTCACCGCGAGGCTGTGGTTGCCGTCCGTGTGGCCCGGCGTCGAGACGATCGCGACGCCCTTGCCCAGCTCGACGTCGCCGTCGAGCAGCACCAGGTTGTCCTCGATCACGTCGTCCATGCCGCGCGGCACGTACCACGCCCACTGCATCGGGTGGGGCGCCTTGAACGTGTCCACCTCCTTGCGCTGGAAGAGGAACTTCGCGTTCGGGAAGAGGGGCGCGCGCGGCTCCGACTCACCCAGCACAGGGCGCGTGGTGCCCATGATCAGGCGCAGATCCTGCACGTGGAGATGGTCGAAGCTGACGTAGTCGATGTCGGCGGGCCTGAGGCCGCACTTCGCGATCGCCTCCTCGACCGTGTTGTAGAAGTTTGCGAAGACCTTGTAGGAGAGGAACTCGCCGTAGCGCTTCAGCAGCTGGTCGTAGAACGGAGCTTCGGCCGCGCCTGCGGCGATCGTCGGCTCCCAGGCCAGTGTGCGCGGCCTCCCCTCGAAGTCCTCGAACTGCACGATCACGAGCCGGTTCAGGATGTTGATGTACGGGTTGACGC
>JBOGZM010000258.1:0-3716 GCA_050697255.1 Solirubrobacterales bacterium | reverse complement strand
GCTCACAACGGTCAGCCAGGCGTTCCTTGTCAGCTTCGCTGAGCGACGCGTTGCAGATCTCTGCCTTACCGTGACCCCAGCGTGCGAAGTGGCCGGAGAGCGTGCCGTCATCGCAGTACCAGGCCGCAATGGCGCGCTCATCCAGCTGCTCGATTAGTTCGTCACTAACCGTTCGGCCGCCGTCGTGGGCATAGACGGCTTCGTGGAGCCACGCGAGCTGACGCATCGGGATCGTGTCGAAGCCGACTCCATTGCCTGTCTTGCCAATCTTGTTGGCAAACGGTGCAAGCATCTCTTGCTTCCACTCGCAGTAAGCCTGCTGCTTGAGCCCATGGCCTACCCGGAAGCTGACGTTTTGGTCCGACGCATAGCGCAGTGAACCATCGCCGAGAATGCTGCCCAGCATCAGCTTTAGCTGATCCTCGCGAAGGTCGTAGTGCCTGGCCGACGCCAATACCTCGTCGCCTTCCTCGATGGCAGCGGCGTGGCTAGGACCGTCTGGGGTGAAGATGAGGTGGTTCGGTGTGCAAGCGAACTTACGCCTGCCCGGGCCACTCCCAGAGGCGATCTCGAACTGAAGCCACTCGTCGGTCTCGCCGTTGTTGTAGTACTCGACGATCCGCTTCGGAGATATCTCTCCGGTCTCGGGATCCATCGACATGACGTCGACGGGCATCCGCTGGTTGACGATCTTGCCGATCTTTTCCGTGCTTCCGTCCGCGAGCACAACACGCGCGTCGTAATGGAAGCAGCCGAACATTACGCCGATCTTCTCCCTGATCTGGTTCGTGAACAGGCACACGGTGTTCGCGCGGTTCAGGTTCCCGGCCAGCTTGCGCAGCGCCTGTGACATCAGGCGCGCCTGGAGGCCGACCGTCTGGTCGCCCATCTGGCCCTCGAGCTCCGCCCGCGGGGTCAGCGCCGCGACCGAGTCGATCGCGACGACGTCGATCGCGCCGGAGCGGATCAGCACGTCGGTGATCTCGAGCGCCTGCTCCCCGTGGTCGGGCTGCGAGACGAGCAGCTCGTCGATATCGACGCCGATCGTGCGCGCGTACGCGGGGTCGATCGCGTGCTCGGTGTCGATGAACGCGCAGATCCCGCCCATCTTCTGGGCCTGGGCGATGATCTCGTAGACGAGCGTCGTCTTGCCCGACGACTCGGGACCGAAGATCTCCACGATCCGCCCGCGCGGCACGCCGCCAACCCCGAGCGCGATGTCGATCGACAGGGCGCCGGTCGGGATCGCGGACACCCCCACGGACGCCGCGTCGTCCCCAAGGCGCATCAGCGAGCCCTGGCCGAACTGGCGCTCGATCTGCGTCACGGCGGCGCTCAGCGCGGCGCCCCTGGCGCCCTCGGGCCCGGAGCCCTTGCCGTTCCCCTGCTTGGCGTCCGCCTTGGCGCTCGCCGCCCGGCCGCTCTTCGCCTCGCCCTTGCTCTTCTCCGCTTCCATCTTCAGCTCTCCCGTCTCGCGCGTATGTGGCCACGCCGTCGTGACCAGCGAAAGCTAGGGACCGGGCCGGACGGATCCGGCGGGGTCGTGGACGGGGAAGGTACGGGGCGAGATGTGGCGCTACAACGCGCGATCCGCGCGAAAGGGCGCCGCGTATGGCCCTACTTCGCGCCGGCACCGACCCCCTGGCCGACGCTTGTGCAGTTATGCATCACAGTGATGGAAAAGTGCACAACCGTTCGCGAGCGCTATCCGAGCTCGACGCTCGCGAGCGCGTCGTACACCGCCCCGCTCGGCTTCAGCGTCGACCTGAACAGGGTTACGCGGGTGGCGAGGAACGGCCCCTCCAGCTCCGCCGGCAGGCCGGGCAGCTCCAACCCCCGCCTCACCCGCGCGCCCCGCTTCACGCGCGCCAGCGTCACGTGGGCCCAGAACGGCCGTTTCTCGGGCTCGTAGAGCCCGGCCGTCTCGAGCCGCCTCGACAGACCGTCCTGCCACGCGCCCAGCGCACCGCCGGCATCCTCGAGGGCGAGCGCGAGCAGGCGCGGTCGGCTGCGGGGGACCGGCACGACACCCTCCGGCGTGAGGTCGAAGGCCCCGCCCTCGCCGCCGTCCCCGAAGGAGACCTCCGCGATCCGCTCGATCTCGCGCTCGGGGTGGTAGCCGAGGAAGACCAGCGTCACGTGCAGCGACTCGGGGCGCACGAGCCGCAGCTCCTCTGCCGGCCCGAACGCCTCGCGCGCCCAGCCGGCCGCGTCCTCGACGACCTTCCGCGGCAGCTCCAGCGCCACGAACAGCCGTGCCCGCGGACTTCCCAGACGTTCCCTTACCACGCCACTCCGTTGACCGTCCCGATCCCAAGGTTAAAGACGGGAGCGCCGGTGGGCGACATCGCTCTTAGACCGGCACGGCCTGGCGCAGCAGCAGCCGCCGCAGCAGGTGCAGCGCCACGGTAGTGGAGCGGTCGCGCACCTCGGCCCGCGAGCCCGGGATGTCGATCGCGCGCACGACGCGCTCGTCCTCCCCATTCCGGCGCACCACCACGCAGAAGCACACCCGCCCGACCGGCTTGTCCGGCGTGCCCCCGCCCGGCCCCGCGACCCCGGTCAGGCCGATCGCCGCGTCGGCGCCGAAGCGCGCCAGCGCCCCGTCGGCCATCGCAACCGCGACCTCCTCCGACACCGCGCCGTGGCGCTCGATCAGGTCCACGGGCACCCGAAGCAGTTCCACCTTGGCCTCGTTCGAGTACGCCACCACCCCGCCGGCGAAGTACTCCGACGAGCCGGGGCGCTCCGTCAGCCGGGCGGCCAGCAGGCCGCCGGTGCACGACTCTCCCACCGCCAGGCGCCGGCCCTCGAGCAGGCGCGCGACCTGCTCCTCGATCGAGCTGCCGTCGATCGAGAACACTGCATCCTCGTGGCGCGCCGAGATCATGGCCACGAGCGACTCCGCGGCTCCCTCGGTCGCGCCGTCCGCGCGGATCACGATCTCCAGCTCGCCGCGGCGCAGGCAGGTCGTGATCTCGAGCCCGTCCAACCCAACCTCGCCCTCGGCGACGCGCAGAGTCTCCGCGATCTCGGATTCCGGGATCCCGAACAGGCGCATCATGGTCTGGCGGTAGCGCGGCGCCGCTGCCACCACCTCCCGGAAGGGCTCCGTCTCCACCGCCTGCGCCCAACTCTCCTGGAGCTCGCGCGGCGGCCCCGGCAGCACGACCACGACCTGCCCGCCGGCCGGCACCACCAGGCCGGGGGCGGTCCCGACCGGGTCCAGCGCGACCGCGCCCTCGGGCACCATCGCCTGCTTGCGGTTGGCGATCTGGAGCGCCTTCGGGTCGAGGTTCCAGCGCCGCGCGAAGCGGGCGATGATCTCTCCGATGCGGCGCTCGAGCGCCTCGTCGAGCCGCAGCGGGCGCCCGGCGAACTCGGCCACGATCTGGGCGGTGAGGTCGTCGGCGGTCGGTCCCAGGCCCCCGCTCGTGACGATCAGGTCCGCTCCCTCGGCCCGCAGGAACTCGAGCGCCGCCCGCAGGTCGGCGGGCCGGTCGCCGGTGATCAGGACGTGAGCCAGCTCGATCCCCAGCTCGGCCAGCCGGTCGGCCAGCCACGGCCCGTTGCGGTCCCGCACGCGACCGGCGAGCACCTCGGTGCCCGTGATCACGAAGCCGGCGCGGACGTTGGCGGGCTCAGCCACAGGTCGGGCGGCTCCCTTCGCCCAGCACCGTCACGCCGGAGGGACGGACCCGGTATCCCAGCGGCAC
>JBOGZM010000257.1:0-8288 GCA_050697255.1 Solirubrobacterales bacterium | reverse complement strand
GGTCCGGGGTCATGCTCGGGCCCGCGCGCGGCGCCGTGTGCCGTTGCGGGCCGGGGAGCTGCCGATCGCCGCCGCCCGCAGATCGGGCAGCACGCGCCGGCCGTGCAGCTCCTCGACGAAGTCCTCGACGGCCTCCAGCGTCGAGCGCGGCCGGAACCCGACCTCCTCCTCCAGGCGCGTGCAGTCGAGCGTGAGGCCGTTGCGCAGCCACGGAACAGCCTCCGGCGGGAGGCCCCCGAGGCCGAGCCGGCCGCCGATCGCGAGCGCGGCAGAGAACAGCGGCGCCGGCACCGGCAGGGGCACCTTGCCGGCCAGTCGCAACAGGCGACTCAGCGTCACGCTCCCGGCGCCCGCCACGTTGATGGGCCCCGGCACCGGTCGCATGACCGTCGCCTCGAGCGCGCCCACCGCGTCTTCGGCGTGCACGAACTGGAGCAGCGGGTCGTAGCCGAGCTGCGTCGGCACCACCGGCTGGTGGAGGTAACGGGTGAGCGGGGAGTCGATCGCGGTGCCCAGCGTCGGCTGATAGCGCAGGGTCGTCACCGAGACGTGGTCGAAGCGGCGCGAGAAGTTCTCGAAGTAGCTCTCGAGCTCGCCGATGTCACGCTGGAACCGCGTCCGGAAGGGGAAGCGCCGTGCCATGTCCTCGGTGAAGAACTGGGGGGCGTTGGGCTCCGCACCGTAGATCGCCGAGGAGCCCCGGACGACGATCGTGCGAACGGTTTCCGTCTTCTCGCATGCGGCGAGCAACTGGAGCGAGCCGATCACGTTGATGTCGTGCAGCTGCTCCGGGGCCTTCCCGGGCTCGGGCACCAGCAGCACGTCGCAGTGGACGACGGTGTCAACTCGCGTCTGCGGGAGCAGCTTGGAGATCAGCGGGTTGCGAATGTCCGCGCGGATGAACTCGGTGCGCGCAAGATCGGCGGCCGGCGGACGCACGTCGAGTCCTGCGATGTACTCGACCTCGGGCGAACGCTCGAGGCAACGTGCGAGCTCGGTCCCCCAAAAACCGGCGACGCCGGTGATGAGGACCCTGCGGGCCATCAGCCGGAGCGAGCGCCGCCCGAGCCGCGCTTCGACGCGGACGTGCGACGACCGGCGCCCGCGGTGCTCTTCGCGCGTGACGCGGTGCTCTTCGCGCGTGATGACGAACGCGTCTTGGAGGACGTCGTCTTGCGCTTTGCGGTGGCGCCGCTCGGGCGCTTGGACTTCGAGGTGGTCGCGCGTTTCGCGGTGCCGGTGCGGCGCCTCGGCGCGGAAGTGCTGCCGCGCTTCGCCGTCCCGCTCGACTTCCGCGAGCCCCGCTTCGGGGCCACGCCCAGTTGCTCCTCGAGCTGGGCCTCCAGCTGCGCCACCCGTTCCGCCAGCCGCTCGGTCGCGGCCCGCAGTTCCTGAAGGGCGTCGCGCACGCGGTCCCCCACTCCCGCGGCCGCGCCGGCCGGCCGCTGCCCCGCCCCGCGCACACCGCGTCCGGCGCGGGCAGCGCTCTGCTCGGCGAGGCGCACCACGTCGTCAACCAGGTCCTGAGCGCGCTCGCGTGTGCCCTCCGCGGACCCCCGAGTGCTCTGTACCGTCCGCTCGACCGCGCGCCGCACGGCGTCCGGAACGGCTCGCGGCTTGCCCTTGTTCGACCCGCGCGACGGCACCTAGCCCTCCGGGACGATCGCGGGTGGCTCGCCGGAAACGCCCTCGCGGACGATGTCCCGGCGCAGGGCGCCGACGTCGCGGCCGAGCTGCTCCAGTCGCACCTCCATCCGGCCGAGCTGGTCGGAGAGCTTGGACCCGGAGCGCGCCTCGTCGGTCAGCGCCTCCAGTCGCACACCGATCTTGTCGACCGCGTCCTCCACCTCTTCGAGCCGCTGCGAGATGGTGCGCAGGCGGCGACCGAGCTTCTCCAACTCGGAGGCGGAGGGCAGGTTGAGCGCGTCCATCGCCGACTGCTGTGCGTGCGCCACCTTCTCGCGCGCGGTGGCGGCTCGTGAGATCGCGGAGTTGATCATGGGGTTCTCCAGCAGGTCGTCAGCGAGGCGGCCGATGGTGTCCTCAGCCTGGCCCGCGATCCGGCGCCGGAGCCCGCCCTCCTGCTCGCCGCCGGGCGCGTCGCTGAAATGGTCGGTGTCGGTCATGTGCATGCCACTCCCGTTTTTGGACGGAGTCGAAGGCCCTTCCGCGCCACCGGGCGGGGCGCCCGGGGCACGGGCGGCAAACTAGCGCATCCTCGCCGCCCCGGCGAGCGCCCGCATCCGCGCACCCGGCTCCGACGCCCAAAAGATCTCAAAAACTCTCAAGCCATACTTTAGGGTTAGCCATCTCAAGGGTTGACGGACGAAAGCCCGGACCGTCCTCGAGCGCCGCCACAGCCTCCCCCGCTGTCCGCATCGGGTTCAGCGCGGAACGGCCCGCGCTCAAGCGATCCTGCGCGGACGTCGATCATGGACCGGTTGGGCGCGCCCCTGCAAAGCCGGCGGGAGCGCGCGTTTCTGGGTCAAGAAGCGACGCGCGAGGCCGATCACAACTATTATGTCTTCGTGGGAGGCACCTAGACCTGAGCAGGGGCACGACGCCACTGCCGCGGCCGATGCAACGCGCCTGGATGCAGGCGGCGGTTCAGCATTGCAAAGCGCCGGGCCAGTAGGTAGCGTGGTGCACTCTTGCGGTAGGGTCCCGGCGCCTGAGGACGGTGCGGGAGTTACCCGCATCACGAGGCGAGATTCACGAGGGATGACGAGGAAGATCCTCTTCGGCGCGTTGACGCTGGCCCTGCTTGTGGCCGGCTTCGGCGTCGCCTCGTTTCCAGCCCTGGCCGAGCTGCGGATCATCACGATCACGCTCGAGGGTGGCCAGGAGGTCGTAACGACCGTCGACGTTCCGCCCGGAACTCCGCCTGAGGCGATCCAGCTCCCCGAGCTCAGCGCCCCCGTCAAGAAGGTGGAGGACGGCGGGCCGCCGCCGAAGCCCCCGGCCGACGAGCCCGAGGAGAAGACGCCGAAGGACAAGGACAAGTCCAAGGAGGAGAGCTCGCCGGGTGAGTTCCTCGAGGAGGACGAGCCGGCGAAGCCGAAGCGCAAGAAGCGCGAGAAGCGCGAGAAGACGAAGCCCGGTGACATCCGCACCCCGGACGGCGCCCCCACCCGCGCCAATCCCAGTCTCACACTCGGCCTCCCCGGGCCGGCGCCGGTCGGCGTTCCCAACTTCGTCATCAGCAAGTTCCGCATCCCGCCCTTCCTGCTGCCGATCTACCAGGCCGCGGGCACGCAGTACGGGATTCGCTGGGAGGTCCTAGCCGCGATCAACGAGATCGAGACGGACTACGGCCGCAACCTGAACGTGTCGTCCGCCGGCGCGCTCGGGTGGATGCAGTTCATCCCGTCGTCGTGGCGCTCATACGGAGTGGACGCGAACCGCGACGGCGAGAAGGACCCCTACAACCCCGTCGACGCGATCTTCGCCGCCGCTCGCTACCTGAAGGCCGCGGGCGCCGAGAAGGACCTGCGGCGCGCGATCTTCGCCTACAACCACGCCGACTGGTACGTCGACTCGGTGATGCTGCGCGCACGTCTGATCTCCGGCCTGCCCGCCGACCTGGTCGGGTCGCTGACCGGCCTCACGCAGGGACACTTCCCCGTCCACGCCCGCGCCCGCTACGCGGACGACCTCGCCGAGCGTGACCTGCGCCGCCTCGGGCGCAAGGTCCGGCGCCAGCACAACGCCGCCAAGATCGTCGACTCGAACGACCGCCGCCGCTCGATCAACATCTACTCGCGCCGCGGCGCCCCGGTGATCGCCGTCAACGACGGCGTGGTGCGCAAGATCGGCAAGAGCCGCAAGCTGGGCCGCTTCATCGTGTTGCAGGACGTCTACGGGAACCGCTACACGTACGCGCACCTCGGCAAGGTCTCGAAGCGCTACCCGGTGCCGAAGACGTTCGACGACCCGCGGGTCCGTGACGAGTTCCGCTACGCCCGCGCGCCGCGCGAGGGGGACCTGCCCAAGCCGACGGCTCCGGCCAGCGCCGGCACGCAGACGCGCGCCAGTGACCACGGCGACCGCGCCGCCTCTGGTCAGGCCTACCGCCAGGCTTCGGACCCCGGCTCCCCCGGCACGCAGGCCCAGGCCGACAAGGAGCGCCTGTTCGCCAACCCGGCCCGCCCGGCGAACCGCGAGGTGGCCGAGGAGACGGGGCAGCTGCTCGACCAGGCCGGCTTCGAGGTCTTCAAGGTCTACTTCTCCAAGACGCTGCGCCTGCAGCCGTCGGAGGTCAAGCTCAAGACCCTCAAGAAGGGGTCGAAGGTGATCGGCGGCACCGTGCTCGCCCGCGTCGGCAAGGTGGAGAGCGGCCCCGGCTCGAAGCTCGCCCCGCATCTCAACTTCTCGATCCGGCCCGCCGGCCGCGGCGCCCCGCGAATCGACCCGAAGCCGATCCTCGACGGGTGGAAGCTGCTCGAGGCGACGGCCATCTACCGCGCCGCCGGTCGCAACCCGTTCGTGGCCAACCCGGGCGTGGGCCAGGTGCTGCTGATGTCGAAGGAGGTCCTGACCCGGCGCGTGCTCGCAAATTCGGACATCGACGTCTACGACTGCGGCCGCGACGACATCCGTTCGGGCCAGGTCGACCGCCGTGTGCTCGCCACGCTCGAGTTCCTCGCCGCGTCGGGCCTGCGGCCGACGATCACCTCGCTCAAGTGCGGCCACGGCTACTACACGACGAGCGGCAACGTCTCGCACCACAGCTCCGGCAACGCGGTCGACATCGCAAGGATCAACGGCACCCCGATCCTCGGCAACCAGGGCAAGGGCTCGATCACCGAGACCACGGTCCGCAAGCTGCTCACGCTCCAGGGCGCGATGCAGCCGGCGCAGATCATCTCCCTGATGGAGATCGGCGGGCCGACGATGGCCGCCGGTGACCACGCCGACCACATCCATGTCGGCTGGCAGCCGTTGTTCGGAGCGAACCAGCGGCTCGGACGCCAGGCGCGCAGGCTGCTGTCGAACAACCAGTGGGACCGCTTCGTGGACCGCCTCACGGACATCGAGAACCCGATCGTCCGCACCAAGCCGTCGAAGTACTCGATCCGGGTGAAGAAGCGGCACCGCCGAGGTGGCCGGCGCTCGAGCCACGCCCACCTGGGCGAGTAACCCTCACGTCCGCACCCGGGCAGCTCTTCCGGTTCTGTCAGCTCGACTTCCCCTTCCCGCTCGGACCGGTTGACGGGCGCTATCTGCGGCGCGGGCCGGACGGCGCCGAGGTCGCCGTGGTCGCGTTCCGCGCGCTGCACGCACAGCGGCGCACTCGCCTGCGGGGTCGCCGGCCGACACGCGCGGAGCCGGGCGCGACCGCCCCGGATCCCGTCGCGGTCACGCGCGCGACGGTGATCGCCGCCGAGGCGTTCGCCGACGCCCGGGTCGCGTCGGAGTGGCTGCGCCGCTGTGGCTCCGGGCGCGACGCCGCGGCGGCAGAGGTGGAGGAGGCGCTTGCGTTGGTGAACCTCGCGGTGTCGGCGCATCGCGTCGCCGCCCAGGACCCGCATGTGCGCGACCTCGTTGCCGCGGACGTCCAGCGGGTGAGACTGGGGTACGGCACCGGGGACGAGGTGGTCGACGGAGCGTGGCGCGAGGCATACGTGATTCCACCCGAGCGCGCGCAGCGCCGTACCCGGCGGCCGATGCTCTCCCCCCAGGAGGAGATGGCCGGCATGCTCTCGGGGCGGCGGCCTGGTGCTCGTCCGAGCGAGGAACTGTTGCTGCGGGCACGGCTGGACCTCGATCACGGCCGGCTGATCGAAGCCGCCCTGATCACCCGCGCCGCCGTGGAGGCGCTGGCCGCCGAGGGTCACGGTGGAGGGGATTCCCAAGCGGCGACCAGACTCGCGGACGCCGCGCTGGCGGACGAGCTGTCGCCGGATCGGGTCGAGGAGCTCGCCGAGCTGGTGGCAGCGCTCGAGCGCGCGGTGCGGCGGCGCCGTTACGCGGACGAGTCCTGACCGGTTCCGCGCGGGACGCGCCGCGCGAGCGTCTCGAGGATGGAGGCGAACCGGTTCTCGAGCCAGCGGCGACCGCCCGCCGCCAGCAGGATCGCTTCACTCCACGCCATCCGCTCGACAGTTGCCTCCAGCCGCACGAGCGTCCCTTCCGCGACGGGCGCGAGAGTCCAGTGCACGCGTGCCTCCGTGCGCGCACCGACGGAGGCCGTGCCGGCGATCGATGTGGGCGGCCGTGCCTGCACCAGGCGCGTCCTGGCCGTGCGCCCCACCCCGAGCGGGCCCCGGATCCTGACCGTGCCGCCGTGCGCGGGCCCGTCACCCGGCGGCCGCTCCAGCGACAGCACCTCGACGAAGCGGTCCGCGAGCAGCCAGTGGTTCTCGAGATCTGCGAGGAAGGAGAACACGTCCGGTGGCGAGGCGCCGACGGCGCGCTCGGCCACGATGCGCCTCCTGTCCTGAGTCACAGCACCTTGAGCAACGCCTCGAGCTCGTCGACCACGTCGCCCTCCAGCCGCACGTCCGCCTCCGCGTCATACGGCGTCGGGCCCAGCGTCACGATTGCGATCGAGCCGCCCGCGCGACGGGTCACCTCGGGCAGTCCCGCAACCGGATAGACCTCGAGCGACGTGCCGACGCAGAGCAGCAGGTCCGCGCCCGCACACAGCGCATATGCGTCCTCCATCGCCTGCTCGGGAAGCATCTCGCCGAACAGCACGACGTCCGGCTTCACCGCTCCTCCGCAGGCGCAGCGCGCCACGCCCTCGTCGTCGAACATCCCGGCCACCCGCTCCAGCGGGTAGCCCGCCTTGCAGTCCCAGCAGGAGCCCGTCTCGATCGTCCCGTGCACCTCGATCACCTGGCGCGACCCCGCCTTGCGATGCAGCGTGTCGATGTTCTGGGTCACCACGGCCTCGAGCATCCCGCGCGCCTCCAGCTCGGCGAGCGCGCGGTGCGCCGCGTTCGGCTGCTTGTCGGCAAGCATCCCGAACCGCGGCCGGTAGTACGACCAGAAGCGCTGTGGATCGCGCAGGAAGACGCTGATGTGGGCGACCTCCATCGGGTCGACGTTCTCCCACAGCCCGGTCCCCGGCGAGCGGAAGTCGGGGATCCCACTGGGCACCGAGATGCCGGCGCCCGTCAGCGCGACGGTGCGCTTCGACGAGCGGATCAGCTCGGCGAGGCGCTCAACGCTCACTACATCTGCGGGCTTCGCCCGCTCCTAAAGTCACGTGCTTCGCGCCTGCGGCGCTCGCTCCGTCACTTCCCCTTGAAGCTCGGCTTGCGCTTTTGCACGAAGGCGCCGATGCCCTCCTTCGCATCTTCCGAGCCGAAGGCGGTGGCGAAGCCCTGCTTCTCTGCGGCGATGCCCTCGTCGAGGTCGCCCTTGTGGGACACCGACTTGATCTGCTCGATCGCGACCGGCGCCTGTCCGGCCAGCTTGCGCGCCCAGTTCAGCGTCGTGTCGAACAGCTCGTGGTCGGGGACGACCCTGTGCGCGAGGCCGCTGCGCAGCGCCTCCTCAGCCAGGATCGCCTCGCCCGTCAGGTTCATCTCGAGTGCCTTGCCCTCTCCCACGAGGCGCGGCAGCCGCTGTGTGCCGCCGAAGCCGGGGATGATCCCGAGGTTGATCTCCGGCTGACCGAACGTGGCCGACTCGGCCGCGATGCGGAAGTCGCACGCCATCGCCAGCTCGCACCCGCCGCCGAACGCGATGCTGTTCACGGCTGCGATCGTGGTGGTGCTCGAGCTCTCCATCTCGCGCAGCATCGCGTGTCCCGACTCGAGCAGGCCGGCGCCCGAGGACGCATCCATCTTCGTGAACTCCTTGATGTCCGCGCCCGCCGAGAAGGTGAAGATGTTCGAGGAAGCGATCACCACCGAGCGAATCCTGTCGCTCGAGTGGCAGTGCCTCCAGAGCTCGCCGAACTCGGTGATCACCTGCGGGCTGAGCGGGTTGGCCGGCGGGCGGTTCAGCCAGATGATCGCCACCGGGCCCCGGGTCTCCAGCAGCACGGTCTCCTTCTGATCGACGTCGCCGTCCGGCTGCGGGTAGGGGAAGAAGCCCTGGCCGGTCTTCCTGCCGAGCCTCCCCTGCGCCACGAGCCTGCGCAGGATCAGCGGCGGAGCGAACCGTCCGCCCCATTCCGTCTCCGCCTGCTCCAGCGCGGCGAGGATCTCGTCCAGGCCGCGGTCGTCCGCACGGGCGAACGGCCCCGGCAGGATCCCCGCCCCGGTCATCATGCCGGTCTCGATCTCACGCAGCGTCGAGACGCCCTCCTCGAGCACGAGGCAGGCCTCGACGAA
>JBOGZM010000256.1:0-3634 GCA_050697255.1 Solirubrobacterales bacterium | reverse complement strand
ATCACATATAGCGATATCTCTCCTCCCCAAGGGCGCCCCGCGAAAGCGGGGCGCTCCCCTTTCCCGTGACCGAAGAAGGGGGGCGTCACCCTCGCGCGCGTGTTCGACGCCTCAGGCGCTGTGCAGCGCGTCGCTGCGGTCGAGCGCGCCCAGCACCCGCTCCACGACACGCTCGGCGGTGAGCCCGACCTCCGTGCGCAGGAGGTCCGGCTTGCCGTGGGTGACGTAGCGGTCGGGGAGACCGAAGCGGATCACGGCCGGACCTCCGGCAAGCGTGCCCGAGTCGGACAGGTGCTCGAGCACCGCCGACCCGAATCCGCCCGCGAGCACGTTCTCCTCGACGGTCACGAGCAGCTCGTGAGACGCCGCCAGCGAGTGCAGCAGCTCGCGGTCGAGCGGCTTCGCGAAGCGTGCGTCGCAGACGGTCGGGTCGAGCCCGCGCTCGCGCAGCGTCGTCGCCGCGTCGAGCGCGATCTGCACTCCGGTGCCGTAGCCCAGGAGCGCAACGCGCTCCCCCTGGGCGAGGATCTCTCCCGTGCCGGTCCGGATCTCGGCGGCGCGCTCGGGGAGCGGCACGCCGACCGCCGCACCGCGCGGGTAGCGCACCGCCACCGGCCCGTCGTGGGCGATCGCCGTGCGCAGCATGTGGACCAGCATCGCCTCGTCGCGGGGCGCCATCAGGACGATGTTCGGCAGCCCGCGCAGATACGAGATGTCGTAGGAGCCGTGGTGGGTGGGACCGTCGTCGCCGACCAGTCCGGCGCGGTCCATGCAGAACGTGACGTCGAGCTTCTGGAGGCAGACGTCATGCACGATCTGGTCGAACCCGCGCTGCAGGAAGGTGGAGTAGATGGCGGCCACCGGCTTCATGCCCTCCAGCGACATCCCGGCGGCGAACAGCACCGCGTGCTGCTCGGCGATCCCTACGTCGTAGTACTGCTCGGGCACCTCCGCGGCCAGCATCGAGAGGCCGGTGCCTCCGGCCATCGCCGCGGTGATGCCGATCACCCGCGGGTCGCGGCGCGCCTCGTCGACGAGCGCGCGTCCAAAGACCTCCGTGTACTGCGGAGGTGCCGGTGGGGCCGGCGCGGCGGGCTTCTTCGATGACGCCACGCGGCCGTTCTCGATCGACTTCGGCTTTGCGGCATGCCATTTCTCCATGCCCTCGAGGCCGCCCTCCTCCGCCGGCGCAAATCCCTTGCCCTTGACCGTCTTGATGTGCACCACGACCGGCCGCTCGGCGTTCAGCGCCTGGCGCAGCGCGCTCCGCAACGCCTTCACGTCGTGGCCGTCGATCAGGCCCATGTAGGCGAGGTCGAGCTCCTCGAAGAAGAGGCCCGGCGCCCAGAAGGCCTTGATCGACTCCTTCAGCTGGGGGCCGAGGCGCTCGATGCGAGCGCCGATCCCGGCCGGGAGCCTCGTCAGCCCGGCCTCCACGGCCTCGCGCGCCTGGTAACCCTTCGGGTTCAGCCGCAGCCGGTTGAAGTAGCGTGACAGCGCGCCCACGTTGGGCGAGATCGACATCCCGTTGTCGTTCAGCACGATCACGATCGGGGTTTCGAGCCCGCCGGCGTTCAGCAACGCCTCGAAGTTGACGCCGCCAGTCATGGCGCCGTCCCCCACGACCGCCACCACCTTGGACGCGTCGTCGCGACCCTGCCTTCGCAGGGCCTCCTTGATTCCGACCGCGTAGCTCGCCGCGGTCGAGGCATGGCCGGCGCCCATGATGTCGTGGACCGACTCCTCGCGGGAGCAGAACGGCGCCAGGCCGCCGTAGCTGCGGATCGTGGGAAGACGGTCGCGCCTGCCCGTCAGCACCTTGTGGGGATAGGCCTGATGGCCCACGTCCCAGAGGATCTTGTCGCGCGGTGACTCGAGCAGGCTGTGCAGCGCCACCGCCAGCTCGCAGGTGCCGAGGTTCGCGCCGAAGTGGCCCCCGATCTCGCCGACGGTGTCGATGATGTACTCCCGCACCTCCTGCGCGAGCTGCTGGAGCTGGTCGTCGTCGAGGCCCTTCAGATCCTCGGGGCCGGCGACGCTGTCCAGCAGCCGTTCGGGGGCGTCGTCGTCGCGGGGCATCAGGCGTTCCTCGCATACATGAAGTCGGTCATCAGCTCGAGGTCGCGTGGTTCGGCCGGCAGGGCCCCGCGCCCCTCGTCGAGCGCAGCGCGCGCTCTCTCGTGCGAGCGCGCCGCCAGCTCGCGCGCGCGCTCGAGCCCGAAGACGCTCACGTACGTGCGCTTGCCGAGTCGTTCGTCGGTGCCGGACGGCTTGCCCATCTCCTCCTCGGACCCCGTCACGTCGAGGATGTCGTCCACGATCTGAAACAGGAGGCCCAGCTCGGATGCAAAGCGGCCGAGAGCGATTCTGGCACTCTCCTCCGTCCCCAGCAACAGCGGCGCGACACCGATTGCGGCGGCGATCAGCTTGCCGGTCTTCATCGCGTGCATGCCGCGCAGCGAATCGGCGTCCAGCTCGGGGGCGCCGGCCACGTCCACGTACTGGCCGCCCACCATCCCGTCCACCCCGATCGCGTCGGACAGCTCCCGCAGCGCCGCGATCAGCCTGGCCGGCGCGCCGGCCTGCCGCTCCAGGATCAGCCTGTACGCCTCCGCCATCAGCCCGTCGCCCGCCAGGATCGCGACGTTCTCGCCGAAGGCGATGTGGCACGTCGCGCGCCCGCGGCGCAGGTCGTCGTCGTCCATGGCCGGCAGGTCGTCGTGGATCAGCGAGTACGTGTGCACGAGCTCGATCGCGGCCGCGGTCGGGAGCACGGCGGCCGGGTCGCCACCGAGCGCGCGCGCGGCCGCGAGCGTGAGCACCGGCCGGATCCGCTTCCCGCCCGCCAGCAGCGAGTAGCGCATCGCCTCCTCGAGGCCCGCCGTCGGCGACCCGTCGCCGAAGCGCAACTCGGCGACGAAACGCTCGACCATGTCCCGCAGGTCGTCGGGATAGGCGGCTCCGGCGGCGGGGCGCGAAGGCGCGCCGGCCCGGGCGCTCACAGCAGCTCCTCCTGCCCCGGCACCTCGGCCCCGTCGGATGAGGACAGTCGCGCGATCCGGTCCAGCTCCACGGCCGCCTGCGAGGCGAGCTCCGCGCACTCCCCGGCCACGCGGATCGCGTCGTCGGGCTCGAGGCCGTCCTCGCGCAGCCGCCGCGCACCGTCCTCCAGGCGCCGGGAGATCTCCTCGAGGCCCTGCAGGCGCTCGTCAGCCACGCTCGCCCCCGGGGCCGCCCACGCGCTCGCGGTCGAGCCCCCGCAGGACACCGCCCAGCACCCCGTTCACGAACCCGGGGGCCTCCGTGCCGCAGAAGGTCTTGGTGGCCTCCACGGCCTCGTCGATCGCGACCTCGTCCGGCACGTCCGGCCGGTGCAGGATCTCGTACAGGGCCGTGCGCAGGATGGAGCGCTCGAGCGGCGCGATGCGGTCGACGGACCAGTCCTGAGCCGCGCGCCCGATCACGGCGTCCAGTTCCGCCGAGTGCTCCTCGACCCCGCGGACGAGGTCGCGCGCGAAGTCGGTCAGCGGGCCGGCCACCGGCGCCTCCTGCTCCACCTCCTGGCCCTCGGGGAACGGCCCGCGCTCGATCATCTCCTCGAGCGGCGTGCCCGTCACCTCACGCTGGTACAGAG
>JBOGZM010000255.1:0-8196 GCA_050697255.1 Solirubrobacterales bacterium | reverse complement strand
GCCGCAGCCTGGGCGGTGCGGTGTCTTCCGCGCGGTCGCTGATTCGCTGAGCCCGGCACCGGTCGCCCGCGCCTGAAATAGCGCTGGGCGGGCGCTTGTCGTTCTGCTACCTTGACCCCCGTCAGTCGATGAACGACGACCTTCCTCGAAGTCCCGGCGGACATACCGCCGCCCCACCCAAGGGCCAGCTTAGCCGCGGTATCTCTCGCCGGGCCGCTCGCGTGAAGCCTGCGCGCTCTCCGCGCAACTGAGTTGACGCTCTTTCTCCTCTTCCTGGTCGTACTGCTGATCTTCGTGAACGGCTTCTTCGTGGCGGCCGAGTTCGCGCTCGTGCGCTCGCGCGCCAGCAAGATGGAGCAGATGGCCGAGGAGGGATCCCGTGTGGCCGCTCTGGCGCTGCGGCAGATGCAGCACATCGACGAGTACATCGCCGCGGCGCAGGTCGGGATCACGCTCGCGTCGATCGGGATCGGCTTCCTGGGCGAGCCCGCGATCGCGAACCTGATCGAGCCTCTGTTCGGCGACCTCGTCAGCCACGGGGTCGCGGTCGTGCTCTCGATCCTGGTCGCCTACACGTTCGTCACGCTCGCTCACGTGATCGCCGGCGAGCAGGCCCCGAAGACGATTGCGATCGCCCGTCCCGAGAGACTGATGCGGGGGATCGCCCGCCCGCTGGAAATCGCCCGGATCGCCTTCCACCCGCTGATCGTGCTGACCAACGCTCCCGCGCGGTGGTTCGTCACGCGGGTGCTGAAGATCGAGCCACCCAGCGACGACGAGGCGGCAACCTCGGAGGAGCTGAGAGTCCTGATCGGTCGCGGCGAGCGCGGTGGAAAGCTCGACCCCGGCGAGGCGGACATGCTCGAGGGCGTGTTCCACCTGCACGAGCAGCAGGCGCGGCAGATCATGACGCCGACCCCCGCGCTCGTGACCGTCAACCACGACGACACGGTCGAGGTTGCGCTGCGGCGCTGCATCACCTCGGGCCACACGCGGCTGCTCGTGATCGAGGACGACAACCCGGATCGCGTGCGGGGCGTGGTCCACTCCAACCGGCTCGCGCAGACGCTGATGGGAGAGGGTCCCGACGCCCCGATCGCCCCGCTCGTGCGCGACGTCGTGATCATGCCCGAGACCAAGCCGCTCGACGACCTGCTGACAGACCTGCGCAGCCAGCGCGCCTCGCTCGCGGTGATCGCGGACGAGTTCGGCCGCACCGCGGGCATCGTCACGATCGAGGACCTCATCGAGGAGATCGTGGGGGAGATCGTGGACGAGACGGACCCGCTGCTGTCGTCGGTGCGCCAGCTCGTGAACGGGGACTGGTTCGTGCGCGGTCACGTGTCACTCGGAGACCTGGAGGACGTGGGGATTCGCCTGCCGGTGGACTCCGATGCGTATACGACGGTCGGCGGCTACGTGTTCGGCCAGCTCGGCCGGCTCCCCAAGCGCGGCGACCAGATCACCGCCAACGGGTACCTGATCCGGGTCGAGTCGGTGCGCGAGAACCGTGTCGACGCGGTCCGTATCCATCCGACGGCGACCGCCGCGCCGGTGGCCTGACCAGACGCTTGCTGATCGGCTTCCCCAAAGTATCTGTCCGCAGGCGGCCCTACCTTGGGCGCCGTGTGGTCGGCACGCTTAACGGAGAGCCAGCTCGAGACGCTCAAGGACCTGATCCGCATCCAGGGCGAGATCGGCTCTGAACTCGAGGGCGCGCTCGAGGCGCTGGAGCTGGCGCGCTGGGACGACCTGCCCGAGGCCGAGCTGCCGTGGCCGAAGGTGAGTGAGCAGGCCAAGCTGCAGGGGATCAGCGAGGCGGACGTCATCTGGGACATGGCCGGCCGCAAAAAGGAAGCCGCCTTCCCGCTCGTCAAGAGGCCCGGCAAGCAGTCGCCCCGTTCGCCCAAGCGGACGCGCAAGGCCGCCGGCTAGAAGCACCGACCTCGCGACCTGCCGACTCAGTAGCTGTAGAACCCCGCTCCGGCCTTCCGGCCCAGGCGGCCTTGACGCACGAGCTCCTTGATGCGCCCCGGAGGATGGTGTGCGGGGTCCCCGGTATCCGCGTGGAGTGCCTCGCCGATCGCATCGGCCACGTCGATGCCGACCAGGTCCAGCAGCTCCAGCGGCCCCATCGGGTGCGACGCGCCCAGCTTCATGCACGCGTCCACCTGCTCCGGTTTCATGCCGGTCCGCTCCAGCAGCCGCACGGCGTCGAACAGGTATGGGAACAGGAGCCGGTTGACCACGAACCCCGGCTCGTCGGGCACCTCCACGGCCGTCTTGCCGATCGCCTCGCAGAATGCGCCGGCCCGGGCGCGCAGCGTGCCGCCGGCCTGATCGGGGAAGCACACCTCCACCAGCGGCATGCGGCGCACGGGATTGAAGACGTGGAGCCCGAAGAAGCGCGCCGGGTCGCCGCTGGCCGTGGCGAGCTCCGACACCCTCAGGGATGACGTGGTGGTGGACAGGATCGCCTCCTCGGGCAGCAGGGCCCGCAGCGATGCCAGCAGATCCCGCTTCAGGTACTGCTGCTCGGCGACGGCCTCGACCGTGAGCGTGGTGGCGGCGAGGCCCTCGAGGTCGGTGGTGACGGTCAGCTGCTCCTCGGCTGCAACCTCCTCCCGGGCCCGGCGCGCCGAGCCGGCGCTGCGCGCCCACAGCACCACCTCACCGCCGGACTCCACCACGCAGGCGGCCAGGCCGCACGCGATGGTGCCCGCCCCCACGATGCCGACACGCTCCGGAAAGCCGCTCCCCATGCCCTCTCACCCGCCCGCTCGGCCCGGTTGACTCATCAGTCAATGAAGTAACATAGCCGGTGCTGAGAGCTCAATGCCTTTCGCCGGTCGGGCCCTCACGGCCCGGACGCAGGAAGCGGCCGGCACTACACGCGGAGGCGCACCGATGCAGAACGGAACGGGCCGGGAAGTCGTCATCGTGGAGGCCGCGCGCACGCCGATCGGCCGCGGTCACCCCGAGAAGGGGTACTACAGGAGCACCCACCCGAACGAGCTGCTCGGCAAGGCGTTCTCCGCCGTGATCGAGCGGGCCGGCATTCCAGCCGGCGCGGTCGAGGACGTGATCACCGGCTGCGTGCAGCAGATCGGCGAGCAGTCGTTCAACGTCGGGCGCAACGCCTGGCTCCAGGCCGGTCTCCCGATGGAGACACCGGCGACCACCGTCGACCGCCAGTGCGGCTCGGCCCAGCAGGCGGTGAACTTCGGCGCGGCGCTGGTCGGCTCCGGCGTGCACGACGTCGTGATCGGCGGCGGCGTCGAGCACATGGGCCACATCCCGATGGGGGTCACGTTCAACTTCGTCGACCAGGTGGGCTCGCCGTGGCCGGACGAGCTGATGGCCCGCTACAACCTCGTCCCGCAGGGCATCTCGGCCGAGATGATCGCCGACCAGTGGGAGATCCCTCGTTCCGAGCTCGACGAGCTCGGGCTGCGCTCGCACCAGTTCGCGGCGCGCGCCACCGAGGAGGGCCGTTTCGAGCGCGAGACGATCCCGATGACCGTGAAGATGAACGGCACCGAGGAGACGGTCGTGGCCGACCAGGGCATCCGCCCGGACACCAGCCTGGAGGCGCTGTCGGGCCTGAAGCCGGCCTTCAAGGAGGACGGCAAGGTGACGGCCGGCAACTCGAGCCAGATCTCGGACGGCGCGGCGGCGGTGCTGCTGATGACGCGCGAGAAGGCGGACGAGTACGGCCTGAAGCCACGTGCTCGCATCCTGGACCAGACGACCGTGGGCGTCGACCCGGTGATCATGCTCACCGGCCCGATCCCCGCGACGCGCAAGCTGCTCGAGCGCAACAGCATGACGATGAACGACATCGACCTGGTCGAGATCAACGAGGCGTTCGCCTCCGTCGTGGCGGCCTGGCGGCGCGAGCTCGAGCCCGACATGGACCGGGTGAACGTGAACGGCGGGGCGATCGCCCTCGGCCACCCGCTCGGCTCGACCGGCGCGCGGCTGATCACGACGCTGCTGCACGAGCTCGAGCGCACCGACAAGGAGGTCGGCCTCGTGACGATGTGTTGCGGCGGCGGCCTCGGCACCGGCACGCTGATCCAGCGCGTGTAACCCGGCCGTCACCCAGGAGCGGAAGGAGCATCGCATGGACCTGACCCTGAGTCCGATAGAGGAGGCCTTCCGCGACGAGTTGCGCGGCTGGCTGGAGGCCAACCACCCGGGGAAGCCGCCGCCCGGCGACGACGAGGCGTTCGAGTTTCGCCGCCGCTGGCAGCGCAAGATGTACGAGGCGGGTTGGGCCGGCATCTCGTGGCCGAAGGAGTACGGCGGCCGCGGTGCGACGCTGATCGAGCAGGCGATCTTCTTCGAGGAGATGGTGCGCGCGGACGCGCCCAGCGTGGCGAACGTCCTCGGCCTCGTGATGGGCGGGCCGGTCGTCATCACGCACGGCACCGAGGAGCAGAAGCAGCGCTACCTGGAGCCGATCCTCTCCGCTGAGGAGATCTGGTGCCAGGGTTTCTCCGAGCCCGAGGCGGGCTCGGACCTGGCGTCGCTGAAGACGCGCGCCGTGAAGCGCGACGGCGGCTGGGTCGTGACGGGTCAGAAGGTGTGGACCACGCTCGCCCACGTGGCGAAGTGGTGCATGCTCGTCGCCCGCACCGACCCGGACGCGCCCAAGCACCAGGGCCTCACCTACTTCCTGATGGACATGGAGCAGGACGGGGTCGAGGTGAAGCCGCTCGTCCAGATCACCGGCGAGGCCGAGTTCAACGAGATCTTCATGGAGGAGGCCTACATCCCCGACGAGAACATCATGGGAGAGGTGGGCAGCGGCTGGACGGTCGCGATCACGACCCTGATGAATGAGCGCGCCGGCCTCGCCTTCGCTGCCCAGGCGGCCCTGCAGCTCGCGATGCGCAGGGCGATCGACCTGGCCCGCTCCACGTCACGCAACGGCGGCCTGGCGAGCGAGGACCCGGTCGTGCGGGACCAGCTGGCCCAGCTGTTCATCGAGTCGGAGATCTTCCGCGTCACCAACTACCGCGGCCTGACCAAGATCATGAAGAAGGGTGTGCCGGGCCCGGAGGGCTCGCTCGGCAAGTGGCAGTGGGCCGAGGTCAACCAGCGCCTGATGGAGCTGGCGATGGAGATCGAAGGCCCGTACGGACAGTTCGCGGACGGGTCGGAGTACTCGCTCGGGGGTGACTGGCAGTACCAGTTCCTGCGCACCCGCGCCAACTCGATCGAGGGCGGCACGACCGACATCCTGCGGAACATCGTCGCCGAGCGCGTGCTCGGCTTGCCCAAGCTGCGGTAAGGAGGGGACACGCGTGAACTTTGACCTGACCGACGAGCAGCAGATGCTGCAGGCCGCCGCGAGGGAGTTCCTCGCCGCGCGGCTGAAGTCCGACACGATCCGGGAGCTGGCCGAGTCTGATGACGCGTTCAGCGCGGACCTGTGGCGCGAGATGAGCGGCCTGAACTGGCCGGGCCTGATGGTCTCCGAGCGCTACGGTGGCCAGGAGCTGGGCACGGTGGAGCTCGCGGTGCTGATGGAGCGGCTCGGGTACGCGCTCGTGCCGGGGCCGATCTTCTCGAGCATGCTGGCCGCGATCGCCCTCGAGGCCGCGGCCACCGACGAGCAGAAGGAGCGCTATCTGGCGCCGCTCGCGACCGGGGAGCAGCGTGGAACGCTGGCGCTGTGGGATGCCGGCGCCGGCTGGGCGCCGGACGACGTGAGGCTCGAGCCCGAGCGTGACAACGGCGGTTACGTGTTGCACGGGGAGAAGCTGTTCGTGCTCGACGCCGCCACCGCGGACTTCTTCATCGTCGGCGCGACCGGCGACCGGCGGTTCATCGTCGAGCGTGACGCCGACGGCCTCTCCATCGCCGCGACCGAGACCATCGACGCGACCCGCAAGCAGTACGCGGTCAAGCTCGATGGCGTGAAGGTCGGCGAGGAGGCGGCGTTCGGCGGCGCCGGCGCGATGGCGTCCGCGCGGGTGCGGGCCTACATCGCGGTTGCGGCTGAGCTGGCCGGGATCGCGCAGCGCGCCCTCGAGATGGGAGTCGAATACGCCAAGGAGCGCAAGCAGTTCGGGCGGCCGATCGGCGCTTACCAGGCCGTGTCGCACCGTTGCGCGCAGATGCTCCTGGAGACGGAGGGCGCCCGTTCCGCTGCCTACTACGCCGCCTGGGCCGCGGACAACGAGCCCGAGACCGCGCCCCTCGCTGCCTCGATGGCCAAGGCCTACGCGTCCGACGCGGGCACGCGGGTCACCGGTGCATCGCTTCAGGTCCACGGGGGCATCGGGTTCACGTGGGAGCACGACCTGCACCTGTTCCTGAAGCGCGCGAGCGCGGACGCCGTGATGTTCGGGGACGCCCGCTGGCATCGCGAGCAGGTCGCACGGCTCGTGATCGACGGCGCGGTCGCCTCCGAGCCCTCGGAAGCGCTCGCCGCCGCGAAGTAACCGTCAGGGCAGGCGCCCGCCGACGAACTGCGTCAGCCCGCTGGTGCGCTGGCGCACGTCGGAGAACCCGCGGTCGCGCAGCGCGTCCACGATCTCGTCCCGGTCGAACATCCGGACGCCGGCCGTGGCGGCCAGCGCGGCCTCGGCCGTGCGCACGGGGCCGGTGCGCCCGCGGCAGCTCGTGAACAGGGCGATGCGCCCACCGCGCGACAGCACGCGGCGCATGTGGTCCAGCGCCCCGAACGGCTCGGCGAACAGGTTCAGCGCGGCGAAGCAGCAGACCGCGTCGAAGGAGGCGTCGCGGAACGGAAGCACGGTCGCGTCGCCGTGGACGAACACGACGTTGCCGATGTCGCTCTGGTGCGTCTCGCGTACTGCCCGCTCCAGCATCGGTCGCGAGCCATCGATCCCCACGGCGAGACCCTCCTCGCCGACGGCGCGCGCGAAGTCACGGGTGAAGTTGCCCGGGCCGCAGGCCACGTCGAGCACCCCGTCACCGGGACCGAGACCCATCAGCAACCGCGCGATCCGCTTCTCCTCCGCCATGCCGGGCCCGGTGAGGCCCTTCGCGACGCGGCCGAGCGCCGGCCGCCACCACCGCTCGTAGATCCGGCTGACCGTCCCGGTCTGCATCAGCCCGCCGACGAGACCCGGTTGCTCGAGGTCCCGCCCCAGGACGTCGACGTAGCCGTGGCTCAGATCGACGTCATCCCGGTGCTCGGGCGCCAATAACGGCAGCAGCCGCTCGATGGCGCTGCGGCTGGGGTTCGTCAACCGCCGTGCCGCTCGAGCCTGAGGCTCGGCAGCGGCTGCTCGTGCTCCTGCACGTGGCCCGAGCCCTGGCCCTCGCCGGCGAGCCGCTGCAGCCGCGCGATCGCACGTTCACCCTCGACCCGCGCGGGATCGTCCGGCGGCAGGTCCTCGATCAGCCGCGCGACCCGGTCCCGGATCTGCTGCGCGAAGTGCGGCGTCGCCGCCCCGGCCAGCTCCCGCACGTCGTCGACCGTGACCCGATGGCCCGGCGCCAGGCGTTCCGGTCGTTCCTGGCCGCTCACCGGCTCGAAGGGTTACAGATCCTCGTCCCGCACGCGCACGATCTCGCTCAGCTCGTCGATGCGAGCCTGCACCGCAACGCTGATGGCCGACTCGTCCCCCATCAGCCAGGCGTGGTTGTAAACGCCGCGGACGGGGTCGAACCGGTATCCGGGCTGGATGTCGAGCAGGAAGCTCTCGACCGCACGAGGCAGCACGTCGGCCTCCTCGACCAGCAGCAACGGGCCGTACTTCCCGCTCCCCGACAGGATCGCTCCCGCCGCCGCGTCGAGGGTGCGTTCCGCGTTCGCGAAAACCATGCCGTGCCCCGGGTCCCGCAGGCCCCACCCGAACGTCGCGTTGGAGTAGCGCGCGAAGGCGATCGCGCTCTCGACGGGGCCCCTGCCGGCGATGCGGCGCACGCGCCCGAGCCCGCGCAGCGTGCGCTCCACCCGCTCGGACACCACGTTGGGGGGCCCGAGGATGTAGATGCCCGGGCGTTCGTGCCGGCGGATCGCGCGCCGGGTCGTGGCGGGCAGCTCCCCGCGCTCGGTGAACAGCACCGAGTCGCCCGCCTTCGCCGCCCACGCGGCGGCCGGCATGGCGAAGCGCGGGTCCTCTGTGGACACGATCAGGACGTTCTGCGACGGCCTTCCCGCGAGGTCGGACGCCAGCGCATCGATCGCCGCGGCGAGCGCGATGGGGTCCT
>JBOGZM010000254.1:0-3230 GCA_050697255.1 Solirubrobacterales bacterium | reverse complement strand
TGGGACATCTTCCGCGAGATGAAGCCCAAGGACGTCATCGCCGACGAGACCGTGTTCCGTGAGCTCAAGGACCGCTTCGGTTCGCCGTTCGGCTTCGGCGAGTACTTCCGCGGCGGCATGGGTGCCGAGGCGGTCCGCGATCTGCTTCAGCAGGTCGACCTGGACGCCGAGCGCGAGGAGCTCGAGGACCAGGTCAAGACCGCCAAGGGCCAGAAGCAGTCCCGCGCGGTCAAGCGGCTGAAGGTCGTCTCCGCGTTCATCAACTCGGAGAACAAGCCCGAGCACATGATCCTCGAGGCGATCCCGGTCATCCCGCCGGAGCTGCGCCCGATGGTGCAGCTCGACGGTGGCCGCTTCGCCACGTCGGACCTGAACGACCTCTACCGCCGCGTCATCAACCGGAACAACCGCCTCAAGCGGCTTCTGGACCTCGGCGCGCCGGAGATCATCGTCAACAACGAGAAGCGCATGCTTCAGGAGGCCGTCGACGCGCTGTTCGACAACGGCCGCCGCGGCCGGCCCGTCACGGGCCCCGGCAACCGCGCGCTGAAGTCGCTGTCGGACATGCTGAAGGGCAAGCAGGGCCGGTTCCGCCAGAACCTGCTCGGCAAGCGTGTCGACTACTCGGGCCGCTCTGTGATCGTGGCGGGCCCGTCGCTGAAGCTGCACCAGTGCGGTCTGCCGAAGCTGATGGCGCTCGAGCTGTTCAAGCCGTTCATCATGGCGCGGCTCGTCGAGCGCAAGGCGGTCCAGAACATCAAGGCCGCGAAGAAGATGGTCGAGTCGATGATCCCCGAGGTGTGGGATGTGCTCGAGGAGGTCATCAAGGAGCACCCGGTGCTGCTGAACCGCGCGCCCACGCTTCACCGTCTCGGCATCCAGGCCTTCGAGCCGGTGCTCGTGGAGGGCAAGGCGATCCAGATCCACCCGCTCGTCTGTCACGCGTTCAACGCCGACTTCGACGGCGACCAGATGGCCGTGCACATTCCGCTGAGCGCCGAGGCCCAGGCGGAGGCTCGCATCCTGATGCTGAGCGCGAACAACATCCTCTCGCCGGCGCACGGCGGCCCGCTCGCCACCCCGACCCAGGACATGGTGCTGGGCGTCTACTACCTGACCTATGGGCCCGACCCGGCCGAGCTGGAGCAGATCGACCCGGAGAAGGTCAAGCCGCGCCCGCACATCTACCGGACGGCGCAGGAGGCCGAGCTCGCCTACGAGGACAAGCAGGTGCGCCTGCAGGACATCGCGCGCTACCGGCCCGCGGCCGGCCACCACGTCACCACCACGGTGGGCCGGATCCTGTTCAACGACCGGATCCAGCGCGCGCTCGCAGAGACGCTCGGCGACAAGTTCGACCCCGCCGAGTACGACTTCATCAACCAGACGCTCACGAAGCGGGAGATCGGCACGCTCGTGTCGTCGCTCGTGTTCAACTACGGCGCCGGCTCCATCGCGCTCGTGCTGGACGCGTTCAAGGACCTTGGCTTCCACTATGCGAGCCAGGCCGGGATCACGATCTCCAAGAACGACGTCGTGACGCCGCCTGACAAGGAGCAGATTCTCGAGCGCTACGAGAACGAGGTGCAAGAGATCCAGTCGCAGTACGACATGGGCCTGATCACCTACGAGGAGCGCCACGAGAAGGTCGTGGACAAGTGGACGGAGGCGAACGAGGTCGTGGCGCGGGCGATGGAGGCCAATCTCGACCGGCTCAACCCGATCTACATGATGGCCAACTCGGGGGCGCGCGGGTCGTTCACCCAGATCCGCCAGCTGGCCGGGATGCGCGGCTTGATGGCAAACCCCAAGGGCGAGATCATCGAGCGCCCGATCAAGGCCAGCTTCATGGAGGGCCTGACGGTGCTCGAGTACTTCATCTCGACTCACGGCGCCCGGAAGGGCCTTGCCGACACCGCGTTGCGCACCGCCGACTCGGGTTACCTGACCCGCCGCCTGGTGGACGTCGCGCAGGACGTGATCGTCCGGCTCGACGACTGCAAGACGCGCGGGTTCATCGAGATGCCGCTGTACCGCGAAGACGGCCGGGTGAACGACAACCTCGTCGGCCGCATGGCGGCCCAGAAGCTCGCCACCAAACGTGGGCGCGAGCTGCTTAAGAAGAACGACCTGATCACCCGCGACCTGCTGCAGCAGCTGGCCGAGGCGTTCCCGCACGAGGACGGCGCCGAGCCGGTCACCGTGCCGGTGCGCTCGGTCGCAAAATGCGAGGCCGAGGCCGGCGTGTGCCGCACCTGTTACGGCGTGTCGCTCGCCACCGGCGTCCTGGCGGACCTCGGCGACGCGGTCGGAATCGTCGCGGCCCAGTCCATCGGGGAGCCGGGAACACAGCTCACGATGCGCACGTTCCACACCGGTGGGGTCGCGGGCGCCGACATCACGCACGGTCTCCCGCGCGTCGTGGAGCTGTTCGAGGCGCGCAAGCCCAAGGGCGTCGCGGAGATCGCGCGCGAGAGCGGCAAGGTCGCGATCGAACGCGACGATAAGTCCCAGAAGGTGATCATCCTCGACTCGAAGGGCGAGGAGCACGCGTACACGCTTCCGCGCCGCACGCACCTGACCGTGACCGAGGGGCAGGCGATCGAGGCCGGCGAGCAGCTCAACGAGGGCTCGCTGTACCCGGCGGAGCTGCTCGAGGTGCGCGGCCGCGACGAGACCGAGCGCTACCTCGTCGCCGAGGTGCAGCAGGTCTACAAGTCCCAGGGCGTGGACATCAACGACAAGCACATCGAGCTGATCGTGCGCCAGATGCTCAAGCGGGTCCGCATCGAGCGCAAGGGCGACGCCGACTTCCTGCCCGGCTCACTGGTCGACCGGACGGTGCTCAAGCGCCGCAACGAGGAGATCAAGAAGGCGGGCGGCGAGACCGCGACCGGCGAGGAGGTGATCCTGGGGATCACGAAGGCGTCGCTGGCGACGGATTCGTTCCTGTCGGCGGCCTCGTTCCAGGAGACCACGAAGGTCCTGACCGACGCCGCGCTCGAGGGCAAGATCGACCGCCTCCTGGGCCTGAAGGAGAACGTGATCATCGGCAAGTTGATCCCCGCTGCGACCGGCCTGAAGCACTACCGCCAGCTCGAGATCGAGCCCACCGAGCCCGTGCAGCGGCCGACCGCCGACGAGATCGGCCTGCTGGACGAGGACCAGCTGGCCGCCGAGCTCGGCCTCGAGGCCGAGGGGCTCGAGGGCCTCGGCGCCGAGATCTCCAC
>JBOGZM010000253.1:0-4700 GCA_050697255.1 Solirubrobacterales bacterium | reverse complement strand
CATCGGCGCGTCCGTCTACTCGACCCAGGACGCCCACGGCCTGATCAGGCGCGGGATCATCTTTACGGACTGCATCGCGCTCGGGGCCCTCGAGGCGACGCGCAAGATCGACAACCAGCTCGGCACGCTGATCGACCTGTCCAACTTCGCAACGAAGCAGGAAGCCTGCGGCTGATGGCTGCTGTGTTACAGACACAGACCCGAGCGAGCGCTTGCGCGAGTGAGGTGGTGTTCTAGTGCAGAAACAGGCACCGACCCTCGGCCGCATCATGGTGATGGCGATCTTCACACTGTCGTGCTTCGGGCTGCTGCTCTACCTCTGGGCCGCGTTCGGCGGCCCCGTCCCGCTGAAGCCGCACGGCTACCGTTTCAACGCCTCGTTCCTGGAGGCGACGCAGCTCGCGCAGGAGGCCGACGTGCGCATCTCCGGGGTGAACGTCGGCAAGGTGAAGAAGATCGACCTCAGCGACGACGGCCGCACGGATGCGGTGATCGAGGTCGAGGAGCAGTACGCGCCAATCCCCAAGGACAGCCGCGCGATCCTGCGCCAGAAGACGCTGCTCGGCGAGACCTACATCGAGCTCACGCCGGGCACCGACGCCGCCGGCGAGATCCCCGAGGGCGGACGGCTCGAGACCGCCCAGGTCGCGCCGACCGTGGAGCTGGACGAGATCTTCCGCGCGTTCGACCGGGAAACGCGCGAGGGCTTCCAGGTCTGGCAGCAGGACCTCGGGAAGGGCATCGAGGGCCACGGCGCCGACTTCTCCGACTTCCTCGGCGTGCTGCCGGAGTTCGCGGACAACACCAACGAGGTCCTGAAGATCCTGAACTCGCAGGAGCGCGCGACGCAGCAGGCGATCAGGAACACCGGCGTGGTGTTCGACGCGCTCACGGAGCGTGGGAACCAGCTGCGCGACTGGATCACGACCTCCAATCGCCTGCTGGAGACGACCGCCCGCCGCGACGACCGGATCCGGGCGCTCTGGCGCGAGTTCCCGGAGTTCATCACCCAGTCCCAGTCGGCGCTGCGGAGGCTCGAGAGCTACGCCGTCAACACCGACCCGCTGATGCGCCGGCTGCGCCCGGTCGGCACGCAGCTCAGCAACCTGTTCGTCAACGCCGGCAAGCTGGCGCCCGACTTCAAGGGCTTCTTCGTGGGGCTCAACCGCCTGATCCCCGCGTCCCGCAGGGGCCTGCCGGCCCAGTCGCGGTTCCTCGACCAGACGCGCGACGTGCTGGCGCAGCTCGACCCGTTCCTGCGCAACATCAACCCGTTCCTGCGCTTCCTGGGTCAGTACCGGCGGGAGATCGCGGCGATGCTCGCGAACGACACCGCGGTCACGCAGGCGACCGACCAGATCGGGCAGGACCGCGTCCACTACCTGCGCCTGACCAGCCCGGTGAACCCGCAGTCGCTCGCCACCTACCCGCGGCCGCAGGGCTGGTTCCGCGGCAACCCGTACTACAAGCCCGGAACCTACGACCAGCTGCGCCAGGGCCTGCCGGTCTTCAACGGCGAGCGCTGCGGCGCGACCGGGTACCCGACCATCTCGCCCACGAACCTCGCGGCCGAGTTCAGGGACCGGATCATCCTCTACGTGATGAACGGCGGCCGGACGGTCGCGACGCCGTGCCGCGAGCAGGGGCCGTTCACGAACGCCGACAAGGGCGCGCCGTCCCTGACTCCGCCGGCCAGCGGCGAGGCCACGGACTACCCGCGCGTGCGGCCCGACCCCCGGCCCAGTCCGTAGGGCGGCTGATAGATTCGCACTCCCGCGGGTACGCAATCCTCGACCGCTGCGCAACGCGGTCGTTCACTCACCTGAGCAAGCATCCAGAGCAGGAGGCAGCATGTCGGTAAAGGTCGGGATCAACGGCTTCGGCCGGATTGGCAGGAACTTCTTGCGCGCCGCCTTGGAGCGCGGGGTCGATCTCGAGTTCGTCGCGGTCAACGACATCACCGATGCGCACACGCTCGCGCATCTCGTGAAATACGACTCCATCCTGGGGCCGTTCCCCGGCACGGTCGAGTCCGGAGACGCGTCGATCACCGTGAACGGGAGAGAGGTCAAGGTCCTCGCGGAGCGCGACCCCGCCAAACTGCCGTGGAAGGACCTGGGCGCGGAGGTGGTGGTCGAGTCGACGGGGCTGTTCGTCGATCGCGAGAACGCCTCCAAGCATCTCCAGGCGGGCGCCGACAAGGTGATCATCTCGGCTCCGGCCAAGGACCCGGACGTGACCGTCGCACTGGGCGTCAACTTCGACGAGGCCTACGACCCGGCCGAGCACCGGCTCATCTCCAACGCTTCGTGCACCACCAACTGCCTCGCGCCCGTGGCGAAGATCCTGAACGACGGCATCGGGATCAAGCACGGCCTGATGACGACCGTGCACGCGTACACTGCGGACCAGCGCCTCCAGGACATGCCCCACAAAGACCTGCGCCGGGCGCGTGCCGCAGCGATCAACCTGATCCCGACGTCCACCGGCGCCGCCAAGGCGCTCGGGCTAGTCGTGCCGGAGCTGGAGGGCAGGCTCAACGGTATCGCGGTCCGCGCCCCGGTTCCGACCTGTTCGGTCGTGGACCTGGTCTGTGAGATGGAGCGCGAGACCTCCGCGGAGGAGGTGAACGAGCTCTTCGCGGGCCAGAGCGACAGGGGCCGCTACGAGGGGATCATCCAGTACACCAGCGACCCGATCGTCTCCAGCGACGTCACCAAGTCGCCCTACTCGTCGGTATTCGACTCGCAGCTCACGATGGTGAACGACGGCACGCTCGTGAAGGTCGTCGCCTGGTACGACAACGAGTGGGGCTACTCGTGCCGGCTCGCGGAGCTGGCGGAAAGGGTCTGCGCCTCCCAGCCGGCCCTCGCCTGAGTGGCCTTTCCGAAGAAGACCGTTCGGGACGTCGATCCCGGCGGGCGGCGCCCGCTCGTGCGGGTCGATTTCAACGTCCCGCTGGAGGGTGAGGAGGACAGTCGCACGGTCGCCGACGACGGTCGCATCCGCGCCGCGCTGCCGACCATCGAGTACCTGCGCGAGCGGGGGGCGCGGCTCGTGCTCGTCTCGCATCTGGGCCGGCCGCAGGGGCCCGAGCCGCGGTACTCCATGGCGCCCGTGTCGGCACGGTTGGGCGAGCTGCTCGGCATCGACGTGCGCCAGGCCCCGGCCGTTGTCGGACCGGAGGTCGAGTGGCATGCGCAGCAGCTCGCGGAAGGTGAGGTGCTGATGCTCGAGAACAGCCGCTTCGAGCCGGGCGAGACGAAGAACGACCCGGCGCTCGCGGACGCCCTGTCACGGCTCGGCGACATGTACGTGAACGACGCCTTCGGCGCCGCGCACCGCGCGCACGCCACCACCGCGGGCGTCGCCCGCCGGCTGCGGCCGGCGGTCGCCGGATTCCTGCTGGAGCGGGAGGTGACAGTCCTGTCGTCGCTGCTGTCGCAGCCCGAGCACCCGTTCGTGGTGGTCCTGGGTGGCGCCAAGGTGAGCGACAAGATCGGCGTCATCGAGCGCTTCCTGGGCATTGCTGACACGATCCTGGTCGGCGGCGCGATGTGTTTTGCCTTCTTTCGCGCGATGGGCCGGCCGACCGGCGACTCGCTCGTCGAGGAGGAGGGCGTCGAGCATGCGCGGCGGGTGCTGGAGCTGGCCGAGGGCTCCCAGTGCCGGCTCGCGCTGCCGCAGGACCTGGTGCTCGCGGACCGCTTCGACGCAGATGCCCAAACGCGGGTTGCGGCCGCCGACGCCGTGCCGGACGGCTGGATGGGGCTCGACATCGGCCCCCGCACGGCGGAGGCCTGCGCCGCGGAGATCGCCACCGCCCGCACGGTGCTCTGGAACGGGCCCATGGGAGCGTTCGAGCTGGAGCCCTTCGCAACGGGGACGCAGACGGTGGCCGAGGCGCTGGCCGCGAACGACGGCACGACGGTGGTGGGTGGCGGCGACTCCGCCGCGGCGCTCGAGCAGTTCGGCCTGGCCGACTCGGTGACCCACCTGTCGACCGGAGGCGGCGCTGCGCTCGAGCTGCTCGAGGGCAAGCCGCTCCCGGGAGTGGAGGCACTCGATGAGCGCTGACAGGCGCCCCTTGGTCGCCGCCAACTGGAAGATGAACAAGACCAACGCCGAGGCGGACGAGTTCATGCGCGAGTTCCTGCCCCGGGCCGAGGACCTGGTTGCCGATGTCGACATCGTGGTCTGCCCGCCCTTCACGGCCCTGCGCACGGTGGCGGAGCGGGCCCGGGACTTCCGAGTGCGCGCGGGGGCGCAGAACATGCACGAGGAGGACACTGGAGCCTTCACGGGCGAGGTGTCGGCGCCGATGCTGCTGGAGCTGGGAGTGGAGGCGGTCGTGCTGGGCCACTCGGAGCGCCGCCGGCACTTCGCCGAGACGGACGCGGCGCTCGCCCGCAAGGTGCCGAAGGCGCTCGACGCCGGCCTGCTGCCGATCCTGTGCGTGGGGGAGACCGAGGAGGAGCGCGAGGCTGGAGAGACCGAGCGCAAGCTGCGCCAGCAGGTGCAGTCCGACCTTGCCGGAGTTGACGTCTCGCGCCTGCCCGAGGTGGTGATCGCCTATGAGCCGATCTGGGCGATCGGGACCGGCAGGACGGCCACGCCCGAGCAGGCACGGTCCGCGATCGGCTTCGTGCGCGCGCTCGTGGGAGACCGGGACCGCGGCGCGGCACACCGGGTGCGAATCC
>JBOGZM010000252.1:0-5302 GCA_050697255.1 Solirubrobacterales bacterium | reverse complement strand
CTGAAGGGCCTCGACCGGTTACCGGTCGAGGCGCCGGAGGAGAGGCCGTACGAGGGGCCGCGCGATCCGGACGCTCTGCTGCGGCACTTCGGCTTTGCCGAGTTCCGTCCCGGCCAGCGCGAGGCGGTGCAGGCCGCGCTCGAGGGCCGCGACAGCCTCGTTGTGATGCCGACCGGGGGCGGCAAGAGCCTCTGCTATCAGCTTCCGGGCATCGCGTCGGCGGACCTGACCGTGATCGTCTCCCCCCTGATCGCGCTGATGGCGGACCAGTACCGCAGGATGCTGCTCGGCGGTCACCCTGTGGCGATGATCGCGTCGGGGATGGAGGAGCGCGCGGTCACGGAGGCGCTGCGGGCAATCCGCGGCGGGAACGCGCGCATCGTCCTGTGCTCGCCCGAGCGCTTCGCCTCCACCTCGTTCATGTCGGCGCTGTCCGCGCGGGCCGTCGACCTGTTCGTGGTCGACGAGGCCCACTGCGTGTCGGAATGGGGTCATGACTTCCGGCCCGACTACCTGCGGCTGCGGGGCGTGATGGGCCGCGTCGGGTCACCGGCGGTGATGGCCTGCACCGCAACCGCGACCGAGCAGGTCGCCGAGGAGATCCGCGAGCGCCTGGGCCTGCGGGACCCGTTCGTCGTGCGTTCCGGGTTCGACCGGCCGAATCTGTCGTTCGACGTGGTGCAGTTCGAAGGCACCGGCTCGAAGGCGCGCAAGTACATGGTGCTGTCGGCGGCGCTCGGCGACCCTGCGCACCGGCCTGCGATCGTCTACTGCGGCACGCGCAGGGACGTGGAGGAGGTCACGGAGCGGCTCCGCGCGGACGGCCGGCAGGCGGTCGGCTACCACGCCGGGATGGCGGCCGACGAGCGCGCCTCGGCGCAGCACCGCTTCATGGAAGGGGACGCAGACGTAGTCGTCGCCACCAACGCGTTCGGGATGGGGGTCGACAAGGCCGACGTGCGTTCGGTGATCCACTGGGCGATTCCGAAGAGCGTCGAGGCGTACTACCAGGAGGTGGGGCGCGCCGGCCGTGACGGCGAGCCCGCAAGGGCGATCCTGCTCGCGATGCGCGCGGACCTCGGCCGGCTGATCAACTTCATCAAGCGCGACGGGGTCGAGACCGAACAGGTGCTGGCGTACATGCGCCGGCTGTGGGCCTCCAACGGCGGTGAGCCCGTGGTGATAGACGCGCCGCGCGATGACCGGGACCGCGTCAGCCTCGGGGTGGCGGAGCGCGCCGGGATGTGCGTGCTTCAGCCGGCGCCCGGCGGGCGCCTGCAGGTGACGTTCAGCGACTCCCCAGACGTGAGCATGGTGACGGCGATCTGCAAGGTCGCCCGGGACCGCGCGTGGGCGGCCTACCGGTCCGTCGAGTCCTTCGCGTCTTCCTCTGCGGAGTGCAGGCGTCGCGCGCTGCTGGATCACTTCGGCGACGCCCGGGCCGGCACCCCCTCGGGCCGGTGCTGCGACGTGTGCGACCCGGACACGGTTGGCCTCCCGGACCCCGCATCGCTGACCCCTGTCCCGGCGCGCCGCAGCCCAAAGACGACCGCGCCGGCGGCGCCGGTCGACACGCCGCTGCTGGAGGCGCTGAAGGCCTGGCGCATGCGTGCCAGCAACGGCAAGCCTGCCTACACGGTCGCCCACAACAGCACGCTCGAGGCGATCGCGGCGCTGAAGCCGTCCACCCTTGGCGAGCTGGCAGCGATCAGGGGCGTCGGCCCCACCTTCGTCGAGCGGCACGGCCGGCAGGTTCTGTCGCTCCTGGCAGGAGCCGCGCCGTGAGCGACCAGCGGGCGGCGCCCCTGGCGTTGATCGAGTTCCCGGCCGACGACCCGGACCGGGCGCGGCGCTTCTGGAGCGGCCTGCTGGAGGTTTCGCTGGAGCCGCGCGGGGACCCAGAGGGAACGGGGTGGCAGTCCCGCTCCACCATTCCGCCGGTCGGGATCCACCCGCGTGGGCAGGGTCCCGGGGACAGGTTCTCGCTTCCCTACTTCGCCGTCGACGACCTCGCCGCGGCACTCGAGCAGGTTGAGGCGCTGGGTGGCAGCGTCATCCATCCGGGCGAGTCGTGGGCGGTCTGCAGGGACTCCGAGGGAACGCCGTTCGGGCTCACGGCAGCGTCCTGACGGGCCGCCCCCGGTACGATCGGCACCCTGGGCAACGATCTCTGGAGGCTCGAATGACGTCGATCGGCAGCAACCTCGACAAGGTGCTCGTCACCGAACGGGAGCTGTGGGTCGACGGCCCGCCGCATGCGCTGTTCCGGGAGCTGCGCCGGGAGTGCCCCGTCCACTTCAGCGAGCGGATCACGGAGTACCCGGAGGAGGCCGGGTTCTGGTCGGCCACCACCGCCGACGACATCCACACGGTGAGCCGCGACTGGCAGACCTACTCGTCCGAGCGCGGCGGGGTCACCGCCGTCACGAGCGTGTTCCCGCTGGAGCTCGTGCGAGCGATGTTCATCGGCATGGACCCGCCCAAGCACGACCGCATCAAGGCGCTGTTCCAGGCCGGCTTCACGCCCAAGCGGATCGCCGCCCACGAGCCCGAGATCCGGGCGATCGTGACCGACGTGCTGGCCCGGCTCGCCGGCCGGGAGACCTGTGACCTCGTCACCGACGTCGCCCAGCCGGTCGTGTCCCGCGTGATCGGGAGCTTCATGGGGATCCCGCCGGAGGACGACGCGGTCTGGGCGAACCTGATGAACTCGACGCTCGGCGCCGGCGACCCGGACCTGAACCCGGACGGCATCCAGGGCGTCGTCGACAAGGACATCCCGGAGATCTTCGAGCGCTGCCGGGCGCTGATCGCCGCCCGCCGGGAGAACCCGACCGACGACCTCACCAGCGTGCTCGTCCACGCCGAGGTCGATGGGGAGAAGCTCGAGGAGCACGAGATCGTGATGGGCTTCTTCCTGCTGGTCGCAGCGGGAAACGACAGCACCAAGGCGACGTACTGCAGCGGGATGCGCGCGCTGATGGACGACCCCGACCAGCGCCAGGTCCTGCTCGACGATCCGTCGCTGATCCCGAGCGCGGTCGAGGAGTCGCTGCGCATGTTCCCCGCCTTTGCGCACTTTCGCCGCACGGCGACCGCCGACACCGAGCTGAACGGCGCCCCGATCGGCGAGGGCGACAAGGTCGTGATGTGGTACGTGTCGTCGAACCGCGACGAGACGCGGTACGAGGACCCGGACCGCTTCGACGTGCGCCGCAACCCCGAGCACCAGGCCTTCGGCGCCGGCGGCCGCCACTTCTGCCTCGGCACGGCGCTCGCGCGGCTCGAGCTCCAGATCCTGCTGGAGGAGACGCTCGCGCGGTACCCGGCGATGGAGATCGCCGGGAAGCCGCTGCGGGTCGAGTCGCCCTTCATCAACCAGCTGAAGACGCTGCCGGTGCGACTCTCGCCGTAGCGGGATCCTTCCTGGAGGGTCTCGGGCCGGACATGTGACCTGACCGATGGACGCTGAGGTCGCGATCGTCGGCGCGGGCGTGGTGGGCGCGGCCACCGCGCTCGCGCTCGCGCGCAGGGATGTTTCGGTGCTCTTGCTCGAGGCCGAGCCCGAGCCCGGCCTGGCCGCGAGCGGAACCAACTCCGGCATCCTCCACACCGGCTTCGACTCCGTTCCGGGCGAGCTGGAGACCGAGTTGATCCTGCGGTCGGCGGCGCTGAGGGACCCCGTGCTGGGCGCCCTCCGTGTGCCGGTGCTGCGCTGCGGGGCGCGCCTGCGTCCGCGCGACCCGAGGCACGATGTCGTGGGAGCGCTGGCCGCGAACGCAGAGCGCAACGGCGTCGAGGTCTTGCTGCGGAGGGACGGCGCGCTGAAGGTGCCGGGGGAAGCCGTCACCGACCCGGTCGCGCACACCCTCGCGCTCGCGCTGGCGGCCGGGCGTCACAGCGCCGATCTGCGGACGGGCTTCAGGGTGACCGCCATCCGGCGTGATGAGGGTGGCGTCATGCTCGAAAGCGCCGGCGGGGACACCGTGCGCGCCCGGCTGGTGGTGAACTGCGCGGGTCTTCACGCGGACACCGTCGCGCGCCTGGCGGGCGACGACTCGTTCGAGATCTATCCCCGCAAGGGCGAGTTCCTGGTGTTCGACCCACCGGACGGTGAGCGGCTCGAGCGGATCCTGCTGCCGGCGCCGACGGAGCGCACGAAGGGCGTGCTCGTCTTCCCCACTGTGGACGGCAAGGTGATCGCGGGGCCGACCGCAGTGGACCAGGGCGACAAGAGAGACTGGTCCGCGAGGCCGGGAGCGGGCCAGGAGATCCATTTACAGGCGACTGCGATGTGGCCCGCCCTGGAGGGCGCCGAGCCGATCGCCGCCTACGCCGGACTGCGACCGGCGGGGCGCGGGGTCAACTACCTGATCGAGGCCTCGCGGGAGTGCTCTGCGCTCGTGAACGTGGCGGCGATCCGCTCCACCGGCCTGACCGCATCCCTCGGAATCGCTGAATACGTCTGCGGCCTGGTGCAGCGGCTCGGCGTCGGCCTCAGACCGGAGCGACCGCTCGAGCCGGGCGCGACGCCGAGGTCGCAGGTGCCGTGGTGGCGGAGGGCGGCCGAGCACGGAGCCCCGTGAGCCTGCTGCTCGGCATCGACGAGGGAACCTCGGCCGTGAAGGCGATCCTCTTCGATGCCGAGCTTCAGCCGCTCCGCGAGGCGCGTCGCGAGAAGCCGCTGCGCCATCCCCGGCCGGGCTGGGTCGAGCAGGACGCCGAGGACGTCCTGAAGGCCGTCGTGGAGGCGGTGGCGGAGGTCTTGACCGACGCGCCCGGCGAGGTCGTGGCCTGCGGACTCGATCACCAGGGGGAGTCGGTGCTCGCCTGGGACGCGGAGAGCGGCGCCGCGCTGACGCCGGTGATCATGTGGCAGGACAAGCGGTCGCAGGAGGTGCTCGACCGGCTCGAGCGGGAGGGACAGGCGGAGCGGATCCAGGAGCTGAGCGGCCTGCCCCTCGACCCGTACTTCTCGGCCGGAAAGCTGGCCTGGCTCCTGGAGCACGACGAGCACGTCGTTCGTGCCCGCGACGCCGGGACGCTCCGGATGGGCACGGTGGACGCCTTCCTGTCAGACCGCCTCGGAGCCGGGTTCTGCACCGATCCGGCGACCGTGTCGCGGACGCAGCTCGGCGCGCCCGATTGGGACGCGGACCTGCTGGAGAGCTTCGGCGTGCCGCGCGAGGTCCTGCCCGACGTCGCCGACACGGCCGGCGACCTCGGCATGCTTCACCACCCGTCGTGGCCGGGCGCCCTGCCGCTGCGCGCCCGCTGCCCCGATCAGCAGGCGGCGCTGGCG
>JBOGZM010000251.1:0-6728 GCA_050697255.1 Solirubrobacterales bacterium | reverse complement strand
AGGAGGCCCTCGTCGCCACCACTGCCGCCGCCGACAGCCGCCCGGTCGCCACGTTGGCATGGATGCCGCCGAAAGGCACCTTCTCGTCAAGCGTCCTCCGCAGGGGCGCAGGGTCCAGCATGCTCCAGCTGCGTCCGCCGGGAAGCCCGAGCGCGTCGGCGGCCGCGCGCATGAAGAGCCTCAGCTGCGCGAACGATACGAGTGGTGCGAGCGCGCTCTCCCACGCCATTTCGCGCCAGATGTCGCATCCGCGCTCCAGCGCTTCCGCGACGGGCATGTCCGCGGTCCCGGCGAGGTACGCGGCGTTGATCGCCCCGACGCTCGTGCCCACGATCACGTTCGGGCGCTCCTCCTCCGGGAGCCGGGGCAGCAGCTCCGACAGCGCGCCTACCTCATAGGCGCCGCGGGCTCCGCCCCCCGCCAGCACGAGCCCGACATCTATGCGCCCCGGGTGCTCCACCATGATCCGACTCCAATATGGGCGACCCGCCGGATGGCTCAGCGCCCACTGACTCCAGACTCGCCACCCGGCGGCGGAACCCGCTTCGAAACTCGGCCAGGCTCAGTCCCCCCAGAACCGCCGGGCCGACTGCCCGCGCGGTGGCGGAGCGGCGCAGCCCGAACATCGGACCCAGCTCGCCGAAGTACTCGCCGCGCCCGTGGCGGGCCACGATCTCCTCGCTCCCGCCGGCGAGCGCCCGGGCCAGCTCGATGCGCCCGTCCTCGACGACGTAGACCAGATCGGAGGCATCGCCCTGCCGGAACAGGATCTCGCCCCCGGCAAGACATACCTGCTTGGCGGCGGCGTCCTCGACCCGGCGTGGGCTCAGCTCGATCGATCGGTCGGCAAGGGGCGCCATCCGCTCGTCATGCGTTGCCACGACGACCATCCGGCCTTCGTCGGCGATCTCGCGCAACAGGCGCAGCACGCCCTCGATCTGCACATAGTCGAGGTGGGCGGTCGGCTCGTCCGCGAGCAGGAGCGGTGGGTCCAGGGCCAGCGCGCGGGCGATCGCGACGCGCTGTTGCTCCCCGCCCGACAGTGCGCCCGGCCTGTGCGAGCCCCGCCGGCCCAGCCCCACCTGGCGCAGCAGATCGTGCGCGCGCCGGCGTGCCCGGCGGGAGCCGAAGCCGGCCGCCCGCAGCGGTACCTGCACGTTCTCGGCCGCGGTCAGACTGGGAATCAAGTTGAACGCCTGGAACACGACGCCCACGCTGTGCCGGCGGTACTCCGTCAGCGCACCGCCGGTGAGGCTCGTCACCTCGCAGCCGTTCAGGCGCACGCTGCCGCGTTCTGGCCGCAGGATCGCCGCCAGGATCGAGAGCAGCGTGGTCTTGCCGCAGCCGCTGGCGCCCAGCAGCAACGCCAGCTCGCCGCTCGCCACGTCGATCGAGAGTCCGTCGATCGGCCGCACGACGTATCCCCCGCCCGAGTACTCGACCACCAGGTCTCGGCATTCCAGCGTCATCGCGACCCCGCGAACGCCAGTGCCGGGTCCACGGCGACTGCGCGGCGCAGGCCGATCAGGCTCGCCACGATTCCGACCAGCACAGCGACGACGGGGAGCGTCACGAAGGCAAGGACCGGGACCTCGACCGACATCGCCACGGCAGGTGCGATCGCCTCCTCCAACACCACCGACAGGAGCGCCGCGAGCAGCGACAGGAGGCCTGCCTGCAGCACCAGTCCCGCGACGAGGTCCCGCGTCGCCACGCCGATCGCCTTCAGCGCCGCGAGGTCGCGCAGACGCTCGAGCACGGAGAGGTAGACGACCGCGCCGATGATGCCGGCCGCCACCACCCAAAGCAGCAGCCGGATGAGACCGATCGTCTGCTGCGCCTGCCGCACCGGCCGGCCGAGGTCCTCCTCGACCTCGTCGTTCCCGAGCACAGCGAGGCCGCGGGGCGCGGCCGCCGGCCGTCCGCGGGTCACGACCGCCGTCGCGAGGTCGCGGCCACCCAGGCCCAGCCGCTGGGCATCGCGCAACGAGACGGTCACGGTCGGTATGCCGGCGAAGTAGGTCATGCCGGAGGTCAGGGCGCCCACCCGGAAGGCGGCGCCGTTCAGGTCGAGGCGATCCCCCACCGCAAGCCCGAGGCTCTGGTCGACGATCGCGCCCCCGCCCCGCGCGAGCAACCGCCCGCGCCAGCCGGTGGGTGAACCGACCCCGCCGGGCACGACACCGATCAGGTTCACGTTCGCCCGCTCGGGAGTCTCAGTCGTGGCGCGTAGCACGGCGATCGGGTCGGCGCTGCCGACTCCCGCGATGTGGCGTACCGACGCGGCGCTCGACGACGGGATCGTGGCGGGCCCGGTGAACGGGCCGAAGCTCTTCTCGCGCACCAGCCAGCCGTCGGCGCCGAAGGAGTCCACCGTGCGCTCGATCTCGTTGTCGAAGCTGGCGCTCACGCCCGACATCAGGAGGCCCAGCGCGAAGACGAGCGCCGTTGCCACTACTCCGATGGCAAACCGTCGGCGTCCCCACTGGAGGTCCCGGAGACCGATCAGCCAGGGCACTACTGCTCCTCTGCCTGCTCTTCGCCCGCGCCGACCGGTCCCGCCAGGACCGGCACGAACAGCCGCACCGGCTCGCGCTTGCCCTTGATCGGGACGGCCTCCCGCTCCTCGGTGAGCAGCTCGGTGCGCCACAGTCGCCGCCTGGTCTGGTCGCTGAAGAGGATGGTGTCCCCGGTGGCGCGGGTCGCTCCCTCGATCCGGGCGGCGGTGTTGACCGCGTCGCCGATCACCGTGAAGTCCAGGCGCCCGCCGCCTCCCACGTTCCCGGCCACGACGGTTCCGGAGTCGATGCCGATGCCGATCTCGAGATCCCCCTGGAACCGCTCCCCCGCCACGCGGGCGATCTCGAGCGCCGCCTCGACGGCGCAGTCGGCGTGGTCGTCCCGGGGCGAGGGGGCGCCGAACACGGCGAGCAGCCCATCGCCGACGAACTTGTCCACGTGCCCGCCACGCGCCGTGATGATGGGCACCGCGAGGTCGAAGAGACAGTTGAGCGTCTGGACCACCTCGCGGGGCGCGAAGCGCTCGGCATAGCTGGTGAACCCGCGGATGTCGACGAACATCATCGTGACGTCCACCTCGCGCGCCTTCAGCGAGGGACCCTCGCGGAGAATGTGCTCCGCGACGTCCCGGTCGAGGTACGTGCCGAGCGCCTGCTCCATCGACTGGTGAGCGAGCTTGCGGTCGCTGATGTCGCGTGCGGTCACCGACAGGCCGGACACCTCGCCGTCCGCGTCGCGGATCGGCGCCATGGTGAGCGACACGTCGACGGTGCCGCCGTTCTTGCGCACTGCTTGGGTCTCGTAGGGCTCGATGCTGTTCCCGGCCAGCACCTGACTGACCATGTCCGCGTGCTCGCCACGCTTCTCCTCGGGGAGCAGTCTGGCGAAGGGCAGGCCCACGATCTCGCGCACCCGGTGCCCGAACAGCCGCTCGGCGCCCGAATTGGCGCTCGTCATGACACCGCGCTCGGACGTCAGGCTCAGGATCGCGTCCTGCGAGGAGTCGATCACCGCGCTCAGCCGCCGCCGCTCCTCGTCGATGCGCAGCCGCTCGGTGACGTCCCGGATCACGTAGCTGAATCCGCGCGGCTCCGGGACGCCGTTCCGCAGCGGGGTGACCGTGACGTGGGCGCGGTACCGCAAGCCGTCGCGTCGCACGCGCCAGTCGGTGTGCTCGAAGTGATCGTCCCGGGCAGCCGCTTCAAGGTGAAGCTCCGGCTCTCCGCGGTCGAGCGCCTCGGGTGGATAGAAGCGTGAGACGTGGTACCCGAGAATCTCCTCCTCGGCGTAACCGGTCACGCGCTCCGCGCCGCGATTCCAACTCACGACGTGACCGCTGCGATCGAGCATCACGATCGCGTAATCCTCGACGCTCTCGACCAGCAGGCGGAACCGCTCCTCGCTCTTGCGCAGCTCCTGCTCTGCGCGCTTGCGCTCGATGTGCGTGCCGAGCTGCGCGGCGGCGGTGGACACGACCCGGATCAGCCGCTCGTCCCGCGTTCCCGCTTCGCCGGCGAAGAGCTCCAGCACGACCGCCACCTCACCGCCGGCGTGCACGGGCACGGCGAGCCCGGCGCCGACGCCTGCACGGCGCGCGAACGTGGCGCGTGGCACGTTCGCGACCTTCATGTCGTCGATCCATACCGGCGCGTGGCTCGCCCATGCCTGCCCGGGCAGCCCCTCGCCACGCTCGAACGTCATTGACCCGCTGCGCCGCCTGAACGGCTCCAGCTCGCCCCCATCCATGGGCCACGCGGCGCACCGCTCGAGGTACGACGCGCCGGCCGCCTGAGCCCATGCCTGGCCGAGCAGGAACCCGGCTTCCTCGCAGATCCGGTTCAGCACCATCTCCAGCGCCTCTTCCACCGTGGCGGCCGCGCCGATGCCCAGCGCCAGCTCCCGTGCCAGGGCGATCTCCCGCTCGGCGCGGGTGCGGTCCGTCACGTCCTGACACGTGCCAAACGCTCGGACCGCCCGTCCGTCGGCGAGCACGACCTCGCCGTTGCAGTGCACGATGCGCACGTCACCGTCGCCGCGCGCGACGCGATGGTCGATCTCGAACGGACGGCCGCTCTCCAGCGACGTTTCTATGTGCTCGTGAACTCGCGCGCGGTCCGCCGGGTGCACACGCTGGATGAACGCCGCGTAGCTTGCGTCGAAGTCCCGCGAATCGAGCCCGAAGATGCGGAAGAGCTCATCCGACCAGATGACCTCGTCTGTGTCGGTCCGCCACTCCCAGGTGCCGGTGTGCGTCAGGCGCTGCGTCTGGGCCAGTCGCTCCGCGGCCTGCTTGGGATCCCCTGTGAACGGGTGACCGTTGCTGCTTGATGCGTAGCTCATCTCCCGATTCCTCCTGTGCGCACGGTACGGGGCAGGGGCCTCGGCCACCACGGCTTATTCGGCACGCGGAATGAAGAGTTCTCGGCAGCACGGCATCGAGGGGCTTCGCCTCCACCTGAAGTCCGGAGATCCCCGCCTACGGGGGTCTCACCGAATAGCTACCCCGCCTTGCGGCGCAGATCCTCGAGCGCGAGCACGGTGATCCGGCGTCTCCCGGTCTCGAGCCAGCCGAGACCCCGCATCGACTGCAGCGCCTTCACGACCGAGTCGCGAGAGCATCCGGTCCAGCCGGCCAGCTCCTCCTGCGATATCGGGAGGTCGATCTGCACCCCCGCCTCGACGTCGTCGCCGAACCGCTCGCAGAGCTCCACGATGCGAGCAGCGACGCGGCTCATGCTGTCGTGGGCCGACAGCTCGATCCGCATCGCATCGGCCTCGCGCAGCCTGGTGCCGAGCATCCGCAGGACCACGAGCGCCACACGTGGGTTGTGCTCGAGATAGCTGATGAACTCCGGCCCGGCCACACCCAGCGCCTCGACAGGATCGAGTGCAGTCGCCGTCGCCGAGCGCGGGCGACCGTCGATGACGGACATCTCGCCGAGCAGGTCGCCGGGCCCGCGAATCGCGAGGATCACCTCCTTGCCTTCATCGCTCAGGCAGCTGAGCTTCACGCACCCGGTCAGCACGACCAAGACTCGGTCGGCAACCCCGTGCTGATGGAAGATCGCGGTGCCCCGGGCAAAGCTCCTGGGCACTCCGCGCGCACGCAGCGCCGCATCCTCGGCCGGCGTCAGAGCGCTCAGGAAGACAGTCTCGCCGCCGGCCGGTGTCGGATCGGCGGCCGCGTGCATCTGCCGATCCTAACCGGCTTGGTGAGCAGTCACCCGACGCTCGCTAGAGACGCAGCCGCATGAGCATGTTCCGACCGCCGGCGCGCTCCACCCAGGCGCCGAACCCGAGTCCCTCGTAGAGCGCCAACGCGGCGGGATTGGCGTCGTTCACGTCCAGCTCGATCCGCCGGCAGCCGCGCTCGCGGGCACGCGCGATCGCGGTCTCGGCGAGCGCCCGCCCCACACCCCGACCGCGCTCGGGCTCCCGCACGAACAGGTCCTCGAGCCAGCAGTCCGGCGCGCCCAGCCACACGCCGTAGCGGTAGCGCAGCTGGCACACGCCGACCGGGTCGTCCGGGGTGCCGGCGAGCAGGAACTCCGCCTCTCGGGCGCTCATCAGCCGCTCGACGCGGGCGGCCATCTCGCTGTCCGTCGGCTCGCCGTACCCCCACCAGTCGCGGAACTCGCACAGAAGGCGAGCCACCGCCGCGTACTCGTCCGGTCGCGCGAGCCAGGTCTCCGACATGCCGCAATTGTCCTGCCTCGGCCCTTGCGCGGCGGTTAGCATCCGCCCATCTGCCCTCCGTTCAACACCTTCTTTGCCCATTACCGCCGTCGCAGGCTGCTGTGGATCCTGGCCGCGCTGACGATCGCGTTCGGCGCCGGCTCTGTCCCCTTCGCCAACGACATGGAGGACAGCGGCGTCGGGATCATCGAGTTCGAGCTCACACGCACCGCGGACATGGCGGAGAAGCACTACGAGGACCTCGGCTCGGCCGGCCGCGAGGACGCCAGGGCTGCGCTGGCCCTCGACTATGCATTCCTCGTCTCGTACGGCCTCTTCCTGATCGGGGCGTGCGCCGCGATGGCGGAGCGGGCCCTGCGCCGGGGGTGGTCACGGCTGGCCGCGATGGGCCCGCTGATCGCATGGGGAGCGCTGGGGGCGGCCGTATACGACGCAGTCGAGAACACCATGTTGCTGCTGATCCTCGAAGGTCACACGCAGCAGCCCTGGCCCGGGATCGCGTTCGGCTTCGC
>JBOGZM010000250.1:0-4618 GCA_050697255.1 Solirubrobacterales bacterium | reverse complement strand
GTCTACGGCCGCGGCGGCCAGACACGCGGGTACCTCGACATCCGCGACACGGTTCGCTGCATCGAGCTTGCCATTCGCAACCCGGCGAACGCGGGCGAGTTCCGCGTCTTCAACCAGTTCACGGAGCAGTTCAACGTCCGCGAGCTGGCGGGACTGGTCAAGAAGGCCGCCGAGGAGCTGGGCCACTCCGTCGAGATCCAGAGCTTCCCCAACCCGCGCGTCGAGCTCGAGGAGCACTACTACAACGCGGCCAACACGAAGCTCCGTGACCTGGGCCTCGAGCCGCACCTGCTGGGGCCCGAGCTGGTCCAGTCGGTGCTGCGCACGATCGAGCGCTACAAGGATCGTGTGATCGAGCGGGCGATTCTGCCGAAGACTCGCTGGACGCCTGGCGAGCTTCAGGCCCAGCTCGCTCCTTCGACCACATAGGTCTCTTTTGGGCGCCCTCCGGGGGAGGGGCCGCTCCAAAGCCTATTTGAGCTTTTCCGCGACCCCTCCCTCTGCGGGCGCGTGAGCGCCGGCCTCGCACCGCCGCTCGGCCTCCCCTTGTTGACGTAGGACGAAGGTCCAAGTCTCGTTGCGGAATTCCCCTTAGCTCGCCGATTTGCCGATGACTTGATCGTCCCTGGAGGGCTTGGTCGCCCTCGCTTGGAGGCCGAGGATGATCAGCCCGTCGCGGAAAATCGCCATCGCTGTGCTTGCCATCTTCATGGCCGGCATGGTTCCTCAGGCCGGGATGGCCGCGGGCAAGCAGCTGCGCCGGGTGCTGCAGGGCACGAGCGGCAAGGACACGATCCGCGGGAACGCCCTGAACAACAAGATCTACGGCGGCCGCTCCGCGGACCGCCTGTTCGGTGGCGGGGGCAAGGACCTGCTGCGGGCCGGCACCGGTCGCGACACCCTTGCCGGCGGGTCCGCGAACGACCTGCTCTACGGCGACGAGGCGGCGGACCTGATGTACGGGCAGGACGGCGACGACCAGATGTGGGGCGCGACCGCTCCCGACACGATGTCCGGCGGCGCCGGGAACGACGTGCTGAGCGGCGAGTCGGGCGACGACAGGATGGCGGGCGGAGACGGTAACGACACGCTCGACGGAGGCTTCGGCCGCGACACGCTCCGCGGCGACGCCGGCGATGACACGATGGACGCGGGTGCGGCGGGCGACACGCTGCACGGCGGCGCCGGGAACGACCGGCTCGACGGCTCGAGCGCGGAGGACACGCTGCACGGCGACGAGGGCGACGACTACCTGGTCGGGGGCACGGCGCGCGACCAGATCTACGCCGGGCCCGGGAACGACGTCGTGAACGCGGTGGAGCCCGTGGGGGTGCTGTCCGAAGGCGTGATCGACTGCGGGCCGGGCGAGGACGTCGTCTACGCCGACCGGCGGGACTTCCGCGCGACGGTGTTCCGCAACTGCGAGACCATCGTGCCCGGGACGGCACCCGAGGACGGCGACCCGAACCGGGGCGTGAAGCGCATCGGTGACGGGGCGCACGAGACCCTGCTCGGGGGTGACCTGAACGACACGCTGCTGGGCGGAGCCGGCGATGACGTCTTCCGTGGCTTCGGCGGCGTGGACGTGATCTGGGGCGACCACATCCCCAACACGACCGGCAACGACCGCATCTATGCGGGCGGCGGGGACGACCAGATCTTCGGCAACTCCGGCAGGGACAGGATCTACGGCGACGAGGGCAACGACCGGATCTCAGGCGGCCCCGGCCGCGACACGATCTACGGCGGTTCGGGAGACGACGAGATCCGGCCCGACGGCAGCAAGGACCGGGTGAAGGCCGGTGCCGGCAACGACAGCATCCACGCCTTCGGGGGGACGAAGCGCGACCAAATCGACTGCGGCAAGGGCTTCGACACCGCGTACGCCGACAAGGGCGACCGCACCCGCCGCTGCGAGCGCGTCAAGCACCGGTAGATCGCCGCACCTCCGTCAGTCGGCTTGCTGACCGGCGGCGATTCGCTTCCAGAAGCGGATGTACTCACGCGCATGGCCGACCCCGGCCTCCGCGACGAGCCGTTGCTCCTCCGGGGCGCTGGCCATCTCCAGCGTGCGCGCGAGGCGGCGCAGCTCCTCGAGCCGCGCCCCGTGCGCGGCGAGCTGAGCGCTCGCCAGCGCTTTCGGGTCACCGCCAAGGGCGAGCTTCAGCAGCCCCGGGTCGCGCAGCTCGTAGAGCTCCCCGGTCGGCGTCCGCAGCCACTCCTGCAGGGCCCTGCCGCCCTTCTCCGTCAGCGCGTAGTGCTTGCGGCGGCGGCCGCTGGGCTCGCGGCGTTCGCTCAGGTAGCCGGCCCGCGCGAGCCGTTCCGGCTCCGCGTAGAGCTGGGAGTGGGGAATGCTGAAGAACCCGCCGATCGTCGCCGCCACGATCTGCTTCAGGTCGTAGGGCGTCGCCTCGCCTGCCCGCGCGACCAGGCCGAGCACGACATAGGAGGTCTGTGTGAGCTGAATCACGTTTATAAGTCCAAGATAGATGGTATGTTTCGGACCATCAACAGTCCGATCCGGACGATGCCCGCCGAGGAGGTGGAGATGGAAGCGCAGACACTCAGCCCGCCCGCCGTCGCCCAGGCCGCAGCCGACTGGCACCGAATCTTCGAGACCCTCGCGGACGAGCACGAATACGTCGTCGACGAGATCCAGGGGAAGCTCCCGCAGGACCTCACTGGGACGCTGTATCGCAACGGCCCGGGCCGCAACGACATCGACGGCAAGCCATTCGCCCACCTGTTCGACGGGGACGGCATGCTCTCCCAGTTCACCCTCCGGGACGGCCGGATCCACTACCGCAACAGGTTCGTGCGCACGAACCACTATCTGGCCGAGCGGGGCGCCGACCGGCCGCCGATGCGCGGCTTCGGCAACCAGCTCGGGCGCGGCCCGCTCGGGAACGCCTTCCGCACTCCCGGCAACGTGGCCAACACGAGCGTCACGTTCCACGCCGGCAAGCTGCTCGCGCTGTGGGAGGGGGGTCACCCGTGGCGCCTCGACCCGGACACCCTGGAAACGATCGGCGAGCACGACTTCGACGGCCGGCTGAAGGGCGCGCACGCGTTCTCCGCGCACCCGAAGGTGGACCCCGCCACCGGCGAGCTGTTCAACTTCGGTGTCGCCTACGGGGCCCGGACCAAGATCCACTCGTACCGGGTCGGCCGGGACGGGGCGCTCGAGTACCTCCAGCCGGTCACGCTGCCCTACCCGGTCATGAACCACGACTTCGCCCTCACCGAGCACCACCTGGTGTTCGTGATCGACCCGATCCTGCTGCGACTGGGGCGGTTCCTGCTCGGGTACGCGAGCTTCGACGGGGCGCTCGAATGGGACCCGTCGAAGACGACGCAGATCGTGCTCGTGCCACGGAACGGCGGGAAGCCGCGCGTGGCCGAATGCGACCCGTTCTTCCACTTCCACGTCAACAACGCCTTCGAGGAGGGCGGCGACACCGTCGTGGACCTGGTCCGCTACGAGGACTACGGGATCGGCGAGTCGCTGCGCAGCTTCAGCGACGGCGGCTTCGACGAGCGCGGCAACCTGTGGCGGCTGCGCGTGAAGCCGGACGGCGAGGTCGAGTCCCACGAGCTGTGCCCGTGGCGCGCCGAGTTTCCCCAGCACGACTGGCGGCGCACCACGCTCGGCCACCGCTATTCATACCTGGCCGCCTCCATGCCCGGGGAGCCCGGCATCGGCACCGCGGTCGCGAAGGTGGACCACGAGTCCGGGGCCTCGAGTGCCCACGACTTCGGCCAGGGCCACGTGGCGGGCGAGCCGATCTTCGTGCCCCGCTCAGCCGACGCGGGCGAGGACGACGGCTGGCTGCTGTCGCTCGTCTACTCGGCGGCGGAGCACCGCTCGCGGCTGGTGGTGCTGGACGCGCGCGACATCGAGTCCGAGCCGGTCGCGGTCGCGCACCTGCGCCACCACGTGCCGCTCGGGTTCCACGGCACGTTCACCGCCCGCGTGGCGGAGTCATGAACGTGTACGTCGCGGAGCGAAAGCGCAACCCGTTCCTGCGGTCGCCGACCGGCGGTCGCGTCCTCAGCGCGCTGCAGGCTCCCTGGTTTCGCCTCTTGCCTCCGCTTGGGTTCGGCGTGCTCACCATGACCGGGCGGAAGACCGGGAAGACCCGCCGCAAGTGCGTCCGCGCGATCCGCAGGGGCAACCGGGCATACGTCGTCTCGATCCGCCCCACGGCCTGGCTGAAGAACGTGCGTGCGAACCCGGATGTGCGCCTGCGAGTCCGGGGCGGGACGTTCCCGGGGGTGGTGCGAGAGCCGCGTGACGCGGGGGAGGCACAAGAGGCGATGAATGCCTACTGCGAGACGGTCAACCCCTTCGACTACGGCGAGTGCATGATGTGGCGGCGCGGACGCCCCACGCGGGCCAAGATCAAGGAGCTCCATCGGGACTGGTTCGCCCAGGGGATCCCGCTGGTGGTCGAGCTGGAGCAGTAACGGCTGGGACCGCCACGCTGCGGTTGCCATGCCGCTTCCCGGCGGCTAGAGTCGTTTGTGCGCGACGCTACGAACCGGGATGGGTCGCAGCACGGAGCGCAGGAAAGGATTCGCAGGGGACATGCAGAGCCAGCCGCGAACGGAGTGGACG